>DATJBJ010000054.1:0-35754 GCA_035515395.1 Methanoregula sp.
ACCTTCATTTACAATATTTGCTCGAAGTATCATATGGCCATTGCAATTGAAATCAAACATTTCGTCAGATGGGGGTAAAGTATCAAAACTCGCCAAATTTGAATTGGAATATGGTGTTGATCGGACTTGACAAAATGCTAAAATTGGATCTTGTATCGATGTTTGTGAGGATATGGGTGCTGATATATCAAATGTCGAAATCGGTGAAGGCGTAGGAACATTTGCAATTGATGATTGAGTATTAGTGCATCCGGCCACCAACAGAATCAAAACAGTTAGAAGTGTAAAAAATAGATATTTCATAATCCGAGATTTTCATTTGCTTTACGATATTTTTTTTGATTTTGATGTCGTCGAGGGCTCTGTTAACTTGGTATGGGATAAATAATTTTCTTCTTCAGAGAAATGACACCGTCCCCCAACAGGTTAACAGAACATCCCTGGCCTTCCCGTGGCTTTCCCGGCTGCAGGCCCGTTAATTCCCGGCTAAAAAATCATCCCCGCATACGGTGCAGCCCCGCAGGAGCACCTGGTCTTTCTTGCTGTTGTACCGGTAGATGGTCACTCCTTTGCACCCGAGCGAACGGGCCAGCAGGTAGATCCTGCTGATCTCATCCGCACTGGCATCCTCGGGCAGGTTGACCGTCTTGGAAACCGCATTATCGACATGCTTCTGGAACGCCGCCTGCATCCGGACGTGGTGGTCCGCCGGGATCTCCGGTGCGGTTTTGTAGAGTTCTTTTACCGTCTCCGGAACCGGCGAGGATGCAAGAGTACCTGTCCGCGTGACCTGCGCAAGGATATTTTCCCCGGAGCTCAGCGTCTTCAGGTATTTCTTCAGGAGCGGGTGGATGAGAGGCACCGGCCGGTTGCCAATCCGCCGGGTTGTGGCAAGGGAAAAGAGCGGCTCGATCCCGGAGCTCGTATCGGCAATGAGGTGGAGCGATCCCGTCGGGGCAATGGTCGTCACCGTGGCATTGCGCATCGCCCCCGTGTAGATACTCCTGTCGATCGCCGGGAACGAACCCTTCTCTTCGCCCAGTTCTTCGGATGTCTTCTTTGCCTCTTCAGATATGAACGCCATCGTGCGGTCGGCAAAGTCCAGCGCTTCTTTCGATTCGTACGGGATTTCCATGAGGATGAGGGCATCGGCAAACCCCATGATCCCGAGGCCGATCTTCCGGGTCAGCAGGGTTTTTTCCCGGATCTCCGGCACCGGGAACTTGTTTGCATCGATAACCGCGTCAAGGAACTTCACCCCGAGGTCCGTGATCGTCCGTACGATCTCCCCGTCCAGTTCGCCTCTTACGATGCACCGGGCGAGGTTGATGCTCCCCAGGTTGCAGCTCTCGAAGGGGTACAGCGGCTGCTCGCCGCAGGGGTTCGTCGCCTCGATGGGCCCCAGGCCCGGCACGGTATTTTTCCTGTTGATGGTATCGAGGAACAACACGCCGGGATCGCCGGTCTGCCACGCCGCCGAACAGAGGGCATGCCAGAGTTCGCGGGCATCGACGCTCTTTTGTACCGAACCGTCCCGGGGATTAACGAGATCGTAGGGCAGCCCCCGGTCGAGGCAGTCGAAGAACGGTGCATCGAACCCGACGGAGATGTTGAAGTTGTCGAGGCCGCCCCGGGTCTTCGACGCGATGAAGTCCATGATATCGGGGTGGGAGCTTGCAAGTACCGCCATGTTTGCCCCCCGCCGTTTTCCTCCCTGCTTGACGGCATTGGTCGCTTCATCGTAGACGCGGATGAACGGGATCGGGCCGCTCGCCACACCGGATGTCGAAGCAACGTGATCGCCCGCCGGGCGGATGTGACTGAACGAGAACCCGGTACCCCCGCCGCTCTGGTGGATCATCGCCATGGTCGAGAGGGTGGAAAAAATGGACCTGAGGGAGTCTTCGACCGGTAAGACAAAACAGGCGGAGAGCTGGCCGCCGGGGACCCCGGCATTCATCAGGGTCGGCGTGTTGGGGATGAACAACAGTTCCTCCATGATGCGGAGGAACTCTTTTGAATCGGGAGTGTCGATTGCATCCGCCACCCGGAGGAAAAGCTCGTCGGGTGTTTCCCTGGGAAGGAGGTACCGGTATTCAAGCAGGGACTTAGAAACGGGAGTCAGATCCATAAAACGATCAGAAAGGCGTGTTTACGTAAAGGGCATATATATAACATCGGACTGTTCGTTTTCCGGATGAACACCGATCTCCCGTTACCCGCCCCGGTCCCCTCATTCTTTCCCGATGGACGACAGCCATGCCCGGGACCCTTCGGCCCGGGTATTGGCCTCGAAGACCGCGGGCCGGATGTAATTGACGGCCCACCCGTCCCGGAAGTTCTCCCGGATCTCCGCTTGCGTCACCCGGCGCGGGCCGTACCCGCCCGGCTCCAGCTCGGAGAAACAGAGCATGAAGTACCTCCCGCCGCGGGGCAGGACCGCCGCAAGGTTGTCCACGTACCCGGGCCGGTCCCCGTCGGAGAGCGTGTGGAAGAACCCGCAGTCGGTGACGGTATCGAACGTCCGGCCCAGCCGGGGGAGGTCGCGTGCATCGAGGACGAGGAACTGCACGCCGGGCCCGTGGCCGGCCGCCTTCTCCTGTGCCTTTGCGATCGCGGCAGGAACCGCGTCGATCCCCAGGACCTCGTGCCCCTCATCCGCAAAGAAGAGGGCGTTGTCCCCGGTCCCGCACCCGATGTCGAGGACCGAACCGGCGATCTCTCCCCGCCGGGCAAGGGCAACGAACTCCTTCTGGGGGCGGCCGATATCCCAGGGGGGCCTGCCCCGGTATGCGTTGTTGAAAAAATCCATGCTTCACCCTAAGAGCTCGCAGGCGTATTCAGAATTTCTATCGTGCTCCCGGGTCTTTCGGAAGCCGGACCGGGAGATGCGCTCCGGTCGGAAGCGCCGCCGGGCAGCCGGGCCAGCCCCTCAGGAAAAGAGTATCCCGGGTACGCCCGTATGAACAGGGCCCCTGCAGGGAAACTCCGGATCCCCCTGCTCTTTTAAAGCACAGCCGGATCAAAAATTATATCAGAGCACCACGCAATTTTTTCATCGATGCCAACGATAAAATTCTGCCCGGAATGCGGCACCCGGCAGGAGGGCACCCCGAAATTCTGCCCCGAATGCGGTACAAGATTCCCCGTTTCCGCTGACGTCCCGCCGCAGGCCGCCGGCAGTTTTCCCGAAAAGCCGGCAGGGTCGAATCCGCCCGGTAAAGCGATCCAGGCTCCCGATGCGATTACCCTTCAGGACGGCGAAGTTCCCTTGTGGTCCGGGCAGATGAGCTGGGCTTCCAACTGGCTCTGGCTGGTACTGAGCATCCTGACCATCTGGTTCCTTGTCGGGATCATATTCTTCCTGGTTGCAGTAGTGAGGGTTTATTCCACGGAATACTTTTTCAGCAACCAGCGGATTTTCATCCGCTATGGAATACTCGGGAGAAAGATCCTGGATATCAAAAACGAGTGGGTCACCAATTACGTTGTCTCGCAGGGGATCATAGGAAGGATTCTCAGTTACGGCGATCTGGTCATCAGCACGCCGGGGGAATTCGGGGGGGCTGCCCTGATGCGGGGAGTGAACAACCCCCTTGAACTGAAATCGATGATGGAAAAAACGATCAGGAAGAAAACCATCTGAGCGCATAAAAAAAATCACGACCGGACTTTTCCTCAAAAAAGCCCCTGCCCGAAAGGTACAAGCTTAACCAGCGCCAACAGGATACCTGCGCAGACATCCGCGTGAGTGCACCATGGACCCGGCCCTGCAATATGCCATCTTCTCTCTCACCGGGATCGTGACCGGAACGGCCTCCGGCCTCTTCGGGGTGGGCGGGGGGTTTTTAATGACCCCGGTCCAGTTCTGGGTATATACCCTCGGCGGGATGGACAGCACGTCCGCGACCCGGGTCGCCTTCGGGACATCCCTTGCGGTGATAATCCCGACCATGGTGAGCGGGTCCCTTGCCCACCACACCCGCGGGGCGGTCAACTGGAAAGCCGCCATAACCATGGGGTGCGCCGCGATATTCGGGGGGTTTTCCGGGGGGACGCTTGCCGCCCACCTCCCCGGCATCGTGCTCCGCGGGTTTTTTGCGGTCCTGATCGTCGTGATGGCAGTCCGGATGGCGTGGCACCTCCGGAGCTGCGAAGTGTGCGAGCCCCGGGAATCGGCGCCGGGCTACATCCTCGTCGGCTTTCTCATCGGCATCGTCTCCGGGCTCGCCGGGATCGGCGGGGGTGTCCTCCTCGTCCCGGTCCTCGTCATGCTCTTCGGCTACCCCATGCATTCTGCAGTCGGCACTTCGTCCGCCTGCCTCATCTTCTCCTCGGCAGGCGCCGTTACCGCGTATATCGCAAACGGGATCGGCGCTGCCGGCCTGCCCCCCTGGTCGGTCGGGTACGTGGACGTGCCGACATTTCTCATCCTCGCTGCCACGACCATCCCGCTGGCACGTTTCGGTGCACGGTGTGCGCATGGCTGTTCGGGCCGCACGCTGCAGATTATATTTGCCGGTATCCTGGTCCTCATCGGGGGGCTGATGGTGCTGAGCGGGTGAAATCCCCGGCCACCCTGCCGGCGCACCTCACACCTTCATCTTCCCCGGCAGTTCGCGGGCCCACGCCGCGATCGCGTCCCAGTCGCGGAAGTCCCCCACCGGTGCCACCTGCCTCGCAAAAAACCGTATCGAAGTATTTATTGGCAGGAATTTAATAATCCTGCATGATGGACCCGAAGGAAGAACCGACCCCGTTCGATCAGAAACTCTTCCTGGTTTTTATCACGACGTTTGCATCGATGACGGTCTTCGAATTCCTCGGGCAGTTCCTGTATCCGCTCCCTCCGGACTGGCGCGCCGGCCTGGTCAGGATCTTCTTCGTCAGCGGTCTTGCCGTCATCATCGCCTATTTTCCCCTCAGGTCCTTCTACGACACGAATGAAAGGGTTCTCCGGGAAGTAGAAAGATCCCGGATCGCGGAAAAGGCATTACGGGAGAGCGAATCGCGCCTCGGCAGCATCATCCGGGTCGCACCCATCGGCATCGCGGTGGAATCCGGCCGTATCATCCGGACGGTCAACGACCGGTTCTGCACGATAACCGGGTATACCGCGGAAGAACTCACCGGCGCATCCGCCCGCCTCCTGTACCCGACGCAGGAGGAGTTCGAGGCTGTCGGGAAGGAGAGCCGTGCCCGGATCGCCGAGGGAAAGTCCGGTGAAGCCGAGGCCCGGTGGCAGAAGAAGGACGGCACGCTCATCGACGTCCTCATCTCCTCGACACGGGTCGATCCCCAGGACCGGTCGTCCGGCATCGCCTTCACGGTGCTGGACATCACCGAACGGAAGCGGGCTGAGGCGGAGGTGCGGGAATCGGAGAGGAAATTCCGGACGGTCGTCGAGAATTCCCTGGACGGCATCCTGATCGTTGCCCTGGACGGGGCTGTCCTCTTCCGCAACCGGTCCGAGGCGAAAATTTTCGATATTGACGAGGAAACCGCTTTGCCCGGCACGAGCAATGTCTTCCGGTTCGTTGCTCCGGAATCGCGTGCCCAGGTTATCCACGACTTCGACAAGGCTGCGCAGGGGATCGACAGTTACCCGGTGACGTACCAGGCGATAACCGCTACCGGCCGCCGGATCTGGGTCGAGGCCATAGGGAAGAAGATCCAGTTCCAGAACGCCCCTGCCCTGCTCGTCTCCTTACGGGACATCACCTCCCGCAGACAGCTCGAAGAGGCCGTCCGGCGGGCAAACAGGCAGCTCGAGCTCCTTTCAACGATCACCCGCCATGACATCAATAACAAACTCCAGGCACTGGACGGATATATCGAGCTCCTCCACATGAAGTCACCCGATCCTTTGCTTGCGGAATATTTCTCGCGGATCACCGAAGCCTGCAGCCAGATCGCCGCGATGATCCGGTTCACGAAAGAGTTCAAGGATATCGGGGGAGAGGCGTCGGCGGCCTGGCAGAACCTCCGCGCGCTTGCCGGCGAGGCGGAAAAAAGTGCCACGCCCGGGCAGGTCAGCGTCCATAACGAGCTCCCGGCAGACATCGAGATCTTTGCCGACCCGCTCATAGTCAAGGTGTTCTTCAACCTAATCGACAACGCCCTGCGCCATGGCGGAAAGATCACGGAGCTCAGGTTCTCGTTCCACGCGGACGACCGTGCCGGGATCATCGTGTGCGAAGACGACGGCGAAGGCGTTGTGCCCGGGGAGAAAGACAGGATATTCGACCTGGGGTTCGGGAAGAACATGGGGTTCGGGCTCGCGATCTCCCGGGAGATCCTCGACATCACCGGCATGAAGATACGGGAGACCGGCGAGCCGGGAAAGGGGGCACGGTTCGAGATCACGGTACCGAAAGAGGCGTACCGTGCCGGGGATAACCAGAAGCCCCCGGCCGGTCACGATTAAAAAATTCAGGCGGGAGGGATCGGGAAACTTCTCTCTCAGGGCAGCTTCCCGGCCGGAACTTCTCTCTCAGGGCAGCTTCCCGGCCAGAACTTCTCTCTCACAGGGCAGCTTCCCGGCCGGAACTTCTCTCTCACGGCAGCTTCCCGGCCGGACAGAAAATCCCGGATCCATCTCGAAAAAAAACCAGTCCCGAAACATTCCGGGCCGGAAAAGCGGGGCACAACGGCGTCATTTAAAAAAAAATGTTCCGGAACTGTACCTAGATTTCGCCTAGCAGGAATTTTCCGGGAATGGCGGCGGGCGGAAAAGCCCTCATTTTTCTCCTGGACCGGAAAACAGGAATTCCCCGGGCTGCTCCTGCATCTCCTCCGGTTCCTGCAGGTCCTCTTCAAAGATGCTGTACGAGTCCCCGTCCGCGTGCCGGTCCAGCTCGCCGATGAACGCGTTGAGCTTCGTGACCGGCACGAGGGGGACCCCTTCAAAGACCAGGATCTCCTCCTCGATGAGGGTGACGATGAGGGGGACCGGTTCCCCGCCCGCGATCTCTTCGTAGAACGCAGTCCTCTCCTTGTGCTGCAGGACGGCCTTTTTCAGCGCGGACAACCGGTAGCGGGACCCCGACCATCTCTTGCATTCAGCAAGGAAGGTGCGATCGCCTTTCCGGGCGATGACATCGTACTGCCTCCGCCTTTTATCCAGGGTTTTTACGGTGTTCACGGTGACCCTGAAATCATTCTTTTCGAAGATGAAGCCCGTAAGCCTCTCGAAGTTCTGCCAGACGGACTCTTCCGACACGGTCTCCAGGTCACCGATGCTCCCGATATCCTCGAAGTTCATAGCGGCGTGGTTTTATGGTGGGGTCTCCTGCATCATCAAATCTGGCAACCGGGCAGGAGATCACGGCAAAAAATCAGAAAACAAAAACCCGGCTCACGACAGCATTGCATTCACGGGCAGGCCGGTCACCGGATGCCGCCGATCTCTTCCGTTTAATGAAATCTTTTCGGAGACGGTTGCAATTTTATCGGACTTTACGGAAAGACGCCCTCCCCGGTTCTCCTGTTTTTTGTCCGGGGAGCGTAAAAATGAGGAAAACCAGCCGATCATCATAACGAGCACCGGCTTCTCCCCCGTCAGTTGCCACTCTCCGGCAAACCCGGGAGATACGGGGAAAAACCGGCTAGTACGTGACGCAGAAGTACCCGACCCGGAGATGGTGCTTTGCGAAGAGATCGCAGCCCACGCAGAAACACCGGATCTCTTTCTTGTCCGGGCAGGAGGAGTTCCCGCGTGCGCAGAAGAGCTCGGTCGGCTGGTATTTTTCAAGGGAATGGGCCTTGTAGTTCGGGCATACGGTGCAGTATTTCCTGCAGATCTCCCGGTTCTCCTCCGTATCCTCGGGAATATTCCTGGCGGGATTTATCATGATGAATGATGCGACCACGGTGGATAAGAGGTTTTTTATGAAGTTATTGGCGAGCCCCGCCCGGAACGGTTCGGTCCGGGTCGGGTCGTACGCGATTGCCTCCCCGGTTCAGGAGCGGTGACAGGTCTTTTTTCGGGAATTCAAAACCGCAACCGGTACACGAGGGCCCGGATCCGCTCACCGTTCGTACAGGATTCTTTCCGCCATCTCCCGCAACCATGGAATGTCCGGCTCTGCCAGACCGGTGCTGCCCGGTACACCAGCCCCGGTGCGGTTGGCCATACTTCCGGAAAATCTCTAAAAAAAAGTTCTCCCGGACCGGGAGACAGCCGCGGTTCTTCAGCCCGTTTTTGGGGACGGTCTCTTTTTCAGGTATACGATCTCCACCATCGCGTAGATTACTATGAGATAGGCGATGATCCTGATGATGACCAGGGACCAGCTCAGCACATCTGCGTACCCGAGCAGGGTAATGAGGTGGGAGATGGCAAACAGCCCGAACGCGGTCCCGATAAACAAAACCGTTGCGTTATGACTTTTCGCATACTCCACCATCCCCAGGACGAGGATAATAACAGCGAGGATAAAATTCGCTACCGTAACCGGATCCAAGTTCAACGTCATTCCTGCACTCCATGGCCCGTAAACGCCACGGGCAGATTTACTGTCATTACGGGTGAAATTCAATGTTTCGGTCCGGAGGGAAGGCTTGCGGGAAAATCCCCCGGATCCCGGTCCTCTTCCCCGACTCTGCCGCCCGCGGGGATCCGGAAAAACCGCGGCCGACCGGGACCGGGAAAACCTATTTCTGGTACAAGAAGATATCAGGCGCCCGTGATCGACATGATCGGCGACATGATAGGTGAACTGACCGGGAAAATTGCCGGCCAGCGTGTCATCCGGCACCACCACGGCGAGCTGGTGATCGAGAGGACCATGGAGTCGAAGGGAAAGGTCCTCGGCACGGAAATGACCCTCATCGCTACGTTCAGGGCGCGGGAGAGGCCGCAGGGCGGGATGTCTGCCAAAGGGAACGGGGTCCTGATGACTGCGAAGGGGGAGAAGGTGGTCCTCCACGGGTCCGGCATCAGCGTCCCGGGGAAGGGCCCGGGCATGAGCATGCGGGGGGCCCGCTATGCCCAGACCGCCGCCCCGTCCCTCGGCCGGCTCAACAACGCGGCCCTGGTCTTCGAGATCGAGATCGCGCCGGACGGGACGATCCATGAAAGGATGTGGGAGTGGAAGTAAGGAGTAAGATCCGCCGGATCCGTCCGCGTAAGAACAGGCATATCCCGGGACATGGAGACCTTCCCGTCCAGGGCCATGGAGTTCCGGCCTTATATTTTCCTCTGCCTCAGTGCCGGCCCGTGCGGCCCTTTCAGGGCCGGCCCGGCCCCGGAGGTCCCCCGAAGATCAAAGCCCGTACGGGAGGAAAAAAGACGGTCCCGGGCCTCCCCCCGCTTAGCCGGCGAACCGGATTCTCCGGATGACTTTCTTTGCCCCCGGTTTTGCGGCCTTCTCCTTCTTCCGGACCACGGCGTGTACGGCGGCAGGCGGCCGGGCAGCACGCGGGCGGTCGTCAGCCTTTTTCAGTTCGATGGTTATCCGGCATTCCCGGGCGCAGCTGAACATGAGGGCCTGCGCCGGCAGGATCTTAATGGTGTCCGGGTTCATTGCGCCCTCTTTGCACTCAACGAGGACCGGCTGCTCCCGGCACACGGGTTTCCCCGGTTCGGGATACGCGACCGTCAGATCCGCATGGCCTTTCCCAAGCGTATTCCGGATGGCGTAGGTGCCGGGACGGAGGACGTGCGTGATAAAAATGTCCCCGCTCCCGAGCTTCCGGCTGTCGAAGACCAGGGCAGTTTCCTTCTTTCTCTCGTGGCGGGAGAGTTCGACGGCATATTCACCGGACCCGGTCGGGACGGAAAAGACGAGGAACCCCCCGGTCCGCAGCGTGAACGCCGGTGCGTACCCGATCCCGGCCCCGCAGGGGGTGGCGAGAGCCACGAGGTCGAGGTCTGCCTGCGACGGGGACGTCCCGGCGGTCTCGGGTTCTTCGCAGTCGCAGACGCTCACCGAGAATCTTCCTGCCTTTGCCGCCCCCCGGTATATGGTGCCCCGGTATTCACCCTGCGTTGCGATCCGGTGCACGATCGAGCTCATCGCGGAGAGCGATCCGCTGTCCGTCGTCGCTTCCCGGAACATGGATTTGTCCAGTATGGGTTTCATGGTCAGTTCCCCACGTCTCCTTCTATCACCATCTCATGGGAATTTACACCGACCCCGATGAACTCAAGGGGGATCTTCACCGGGATCAGGACACCGTCCTGCGGCAGGACCGGGTAGGGGTCTTCTAGCTCGAAGACCGCCGGCAGCTGCATCGCGAGATAGTTGTAAAAGTCGTTCAGGAGCGAATCGAAGATCCCCACCTGGGTGATCATGTCGACGAGCCACTCCCCGATGTCGTCCGGGATGCCGAGGATGACCCGGATGATATTGTCGATCCCGCCGAGGATCCCGTTGATGAGATCGATCGCCCAGCCGGGCGCACCGAGCGAACCAAGGAGGTCGTCGATCGCGCCCTGCACGAGGGTCCTGAAGAGGTCGGCGACCGTGTCGGCGATGTCGATGACCTCGATGTAGATGGGCAGGACCGGGACGACGACGACCTGCCACCGGTTATACGTCCCGGAGCCGATCCCGTAGAAGGGCTCGACCCGCGCGGAAAAGACCGCTATCTTCGAGACGATGAGCCCGCTGAGGTCGATCGGGATGGAAATATCGGGGTTTGCGCTGAAGAAACAGTACGACGGCAGCGTCACGCAGGCTCCACAGCCGACGAGGGGGACGTCGCAGGAAGGCCACGGCGGCGCGGCGCAGAAGCTCCCGCCGCCGACACAGAACTGGGGGATATCGATCCCGATGGTGAGCTTGAGCTTGTCCCACTTGATCTCGAGATCGCTGACCACGATGGTGCCGTCGTCCTGCATCGCGAGGGTCCCGCCTTCGAGATGCGCCGCCACGTCGTACGATGCGGAGAACGGGCCGAAACTGCCGCTGCCGGTCTTTTCGAACCGGAACCCGTTGACCACCGCGATGAAGATCTTCCCGAACGCCCCGGCGGATACGGCGGCCGTGAGATCGAAGGTCCCCGACCGCGTCCGCGGCCGGACGGTCCTCGTCACGGTCCCGGACGGCCCGCCCCCGCCGGAGGGCCCCCCGCCACCGGGGGAGATTTGGATGTTGAGCGTGATGGCATCGAGGTTGATGAACGCCTTGATCTGGTTGTCCTCGATCGCCGGGTTGTGGGGTACGGCAGTGGACGCCGAAAGGGTGAGGCTGCCCATGCTGTCCGGGAGATCGATGGTATGGAACGCCACCGCGGAGATCGCCTGCCCTACCTTCGGGAGAACGCCCCGGTTCAGCGCGAGGAGCGCGTAGCACTCGATCGCTTCCTCCATGCCATCAGGTTTGAGCTCGGGGATCCCGATGCCCGATACGTCCATTGCTATGAGCTGGTTCCCCGGCAGCCCTGCGATCGCGCAGCCGCCGGTGGCAAAGAGGTCGAGGCAGAAACAGTCGATATCCCCCCGTTTTTCACGGTTCACCCTGCGGATCGGTGGCCAGACCCTGGTCCGCGGCTGGCAGATGAGGCCGGCGCAGACCGCGAAGTGGACCGCGAAGTTCTGGTCCTGGAGCGGCGGGTTCAGTTCCGGCGGGAGCGAAAAGACGTTCCCCGGGAAAAAGTCCAGCGCTCCCGTGGTCAGCTGTACGATGTAATCGAGTGTGAGGGGGGTCTGGACGACCGGCAGCGGATCCATTTCGGTGACCAGCGGGTTTGCCGCCTGGACCACCGGGGGCACCACCGGGATATCCCGGCAGATCGGCCGGGGGTTGGTTGCGGGAAGGATCGACCCGTAGTTGAAGAGCGAGGGCCGCTGGACCATCACGTGGTGGAGGACCCGGTTGATGCCGGCGTCCTGGACCGCGACATAGAGATCGGAGTCCTGGGTGAAAGTCATCGCCCGGCACCTCTCCCTTTGCAGGATCTTTTTGTTGTTTTCATGGGAATCACCGGAAAAAATTGACAAGGCGTCCCTTATATTGATACAATGTATTAAATTTTTTGCAGGATATTGTTCTCCTGGAAAATAAAATACCGGAGACACGGGATTTTCAACCGTGCCGCATGCCGGCCCGGTCTCCCCTCAATCCTCCATTGTCACCGATTGCGCCGACACGACCTCGTAGATCTTCAGTTCCGTGGGGGCTGCATGGAACGGCTTGGTCTTTGCAAAGAAATCCTGCATGTGGGGCTGCGAAAGGTGACGGTCGAGATGCGCCTGGCTCTCCCACTCCTCGAGAAAGTGCATCACCGCGGGAGAGAACGCGTCCTCAGCAAGCTCGTACCGCGTACAGCCGGCCTCGCCCCGGACCACCGGCAGGATCTTCCGGACTTCTTTGAGAAACTCCCCGCGCCGTCCCGGCACAAGGCTCACCCGTGCATCGACCAGTAGCATACCAACCCCTTACCCGCGGGAGACCGGCACCGTCCGGATCCCCGGGCCGGTTGGCGTTCTCCCGCGATACCTTTGATCGCCCCTGCCGTTCTTAACCGTTGTTTTTTGTATCCGCCAGGTCAGGATCGGGCAGGATCGGGCAGGCAATGCCCGGGCCGGAGGAAAATGATAAATACGATTGAACGTACAAATATGATAAGTATGAAAAATAAGAATTGCGGAACGGAAGACCTGGTGGACGAGATGATCGCGCCACGGAAGGAGAAGACGAAGCACCTCTTCGGCAGCGTGAAGGTGGGCGAGCGCGGGCAGATCGTCATCCCCAAGGAGGCCCGGGAGATCTTCGGCATCCGGCAGGGGGACATCCTGCTGGTGCTCGGCGACGTTGAGCGCGGCATCGCGCTCGTGAAAGCCGATGCCCTCCAGGAGTTCGCGCGGAAGATCCTGGACAGTGCAGGCAGGCCGGATGAATAACCGGGCCGGAGAACTGAGATGAAGATAGTCGTCCTCAACGGCAGCCCGAAAGGCGATGTGAGCGTCACGATGCAGTACATCGCGTACATCCGGAAAAAATTCCCGGCCCATGAATACAGGATCCTGAACGTTGCGCAGGACATCGGGAAGATCGAGCGGGATGCCGCGGCCTTTGACAAAAATCTGGAGAGCATCCGGTCCGCGGACCTCGTCCTCTGGGCGTTCCCGCTCTATTACCTGCTCGTCTCCTCCCAGTACAAGCGGTTCATCGAACTCGTCTTCGGACGGGAGGCGGGGGACGCTTTTGCCGGGAAGTATACGGCATCGCTCTCGACCTCGATCCACTTCTTCGACCAGACTGCCCATGCCTACATCCACGCCGTCAGCGACGACCTCGGGATGAAGTACCTCGGCTTCTATTCCGCGGAGATGAAGGATCTCCTGAAGGCAGAGGAGCGGGCGCGGCTGGAGAAGTTTGCATCCCTCGTCATCGCTGCTGCAGAGGAGAAGGTCCCGGTCCGGCGGGAGAACCCCCCGCTTGCCTGGCCGGCCCCCGCGTACGTCCCGGGCGCACCCAAAAAACCGGTGAAGACTGCGAAGACGGTAGTCATCCTCACGGACTCCGACGGAAGTTCGCCCAACCTCGACGCCATGACCGGCCGGCTCACCGAGGTTTTTTCCGGTTCCGCCGAGGTGATCAACCTCCATGACGTGAACATCCGGGGCGGGTGCCTCGGCTGCTGCCGGTGCGGCTATGACAACACCTGCGTTTATGACGACGGGTTCGTCGCCTTTTTCAACGACCGGCTGGTCCCCGCGGATATCATCGTCATGGCAGGCTCGGTGCACGACCGGTACCTCTCGTCGGCGTGGAAGCAGTTCTTCGACCGGAGCTTCTTTAAGGGACATACTCCCGGTCTTGCCGGCAAGCAGATCGGTTTTGTGATCGCCGGCCCCTTCGGGCAGATCCCGTCCCTCAGGGAGGCGCTCGCGGCATGGGCGGACAACGGCGGGTGCCACGCGCAGTTCGTGAGCGACGAGGTTTCGGGATCCGGCGAGCTCGATGCCCTGCTCGACGCAATGGCGGCGCGCCTCGTGCGGTGTGCGGAGACGGGGTACATCCCCCCGCGCACCTTCTACGCGGTCGGCGGCCACAAGGTGTTCCGGGACAACATCTACGGGGGGATGAGGTTTGCGTTTCAGGCGGATTACCGGTACTACGCGGAGCACGGTATGTTCGACTTCCCGCAGGCCGCCCTGAAGACCCGGTTCCTGAATGCCGTCCTCGTCACGCTGACAAGGATCCCGGGGTTCCGCAGGAGGGTGTTTGCCGACATGAAACGCCACATGATCGAGCCCTTCGGCCCGGTGCTCAGGAACGCGTGAGTTTTTTACGGGGGCAGAGATGAAAAAAGCAGGCATCCTTGCCGGGTTCGTCCCCCTGATAGTCTACGGCCTCCTCGCGGGAGGTTTTCCGGGGAACGTGGTCATCGCGCCCGGCGCGGCACTGATCGCAACCGTCATTACCGGGTTCTCCGACCTCAGGAAGGGCATGATCCTTTCCTGGGCAACGCTCGTGCTTTTCGGCTCGCTCCTCATTGCAGTCGGCGTCCTGGGCATGACCGGGATCATCCCCGTCACGGGAATCCTGATCTACGCGGCGCTCGCGGCGGTGACCTTCGGATCGATCCTCGCGGGAATCCCGTTCACCCTGCAGTATGCACGGGGGATGGTGGACCGGGCGCTCTGGGAGAACCCGGTTTTTATCCGGGTAAACGTCCTGATGACCGGTGCCTGGGGCGGGATCTTCCTCGCCAACCTGGTCCTGAGCTGCTCCGCGCTCATGGATCCGGACTTTTCGCGGATCGCTTCGCCGCTCACGTACATTTTCCTCGTTGCCGGCATCGTGTTCACGATGTGGTACCCCGGGCATGTCCGGAAAAAATATTCTTCCCCACCGGATACGGAAGGACACCACGGCAAGGCCCCCCCGCGCTCCCCGCCGCCATCGTAGTACGGACATGCGTAAAAATACGTCCCGCAGTGCCCACCGGGATCCCGACAGATAACAACCATTAACCACCCGGCGCACGTGTAAGAGAACAGGGGTTTTTTGTATGGAAAGACAGCCGGTAAAGTCCCGTATCCTCCGATCCGTGGGATATGATGAAGCCACAAAAGACCTGGAGATCGAATTTCAGAACGGCCTTGTGTACCGGTTTCTGGCCGTACCGCCGAAAGTCTACAGGGATCTCATGCGTTCGGACGAGATCGGGAAATATTTCTCTGAAAAGGTCCGGCCCCGGTTCCGCTCAAAACAGGTCGCCGCATAATCGTAATCCCTCCTCGGTTGCCCCTGCCTTTTTATGGCAGGACTGGTCCCGGCACCTCCGGTACGCCCTGCTTCAGAGACCAAAACACCGGATAACAACCGTTATCGCAAACCGGAAATAATGATAAACCCATGAAGAAAATCATCCTGTTTTCTCTCCTTGTTCTCTCCCTCAGTATGATCCTTGCGGCGGGATGCACCGATTCTGATAGTACGGGTGCGGCAGCCACGCCGACCCCCCGCATCATCTACGTCACGGTCACCGTGACACCCGCGCCGACCTCAACCCACTGCTACTGGGACCCGGCAACGATGGCGTGCTCAGATCACCCGGTCACCACCGCTCCTCCCACGGCTGCGCCTGCCGCCCCCACCACGGAAGCGCCCGACCCGATCCTCCACCGGTGGATCCGGCAGTATCCCGGTGGCGCCGGCGGGTACGAATTCCAGTTCTTTCCCGACGGCACCGTCATCTATGACCAGGGGAACGTGGTCACGGTGTCCCGGAACCTGAAGATCCCGGCGCCGGTGATAACCGGTTCCGGTACCTGGACGAAACTGAGCGAAGACCATTACCTCGTCAAGGTAAGCTTCCCGGGAATTTCGGGCGCTCCCGCCATCGTGCGGCAGTATGCGCGCGTCCCGCAGTACGGGCTGCTCGCCGAGCACCTCGTCAGCAGCTTCGAGCAGGCTGACGTGGACGGCGCCACGGCCAACGGAACCGTCCACTCCTACGCGACCGATGTCTTTTACCTTGAACGGGCCCAGACGGACTGATCTTTTTTTTCCGGCAACCCGGGCCCCTGCGGGTTTTTCCAACGGAACGTTTTAAAACCGGCTCACGTTTCGCCCGCGGACCGGTATGCGCCTTCCGGGACAAGGATCTCGAACCGGGCGCCCTTCCCCGGAACGCCGGTCTCGGTGACGGTGATGCCCGTGATGGCAAGGATCTCCCGGATCAGGAACAGGCCGAAACCGGTGTTCCTGCCATAGCCGCGTTCGAAGATGAGCTCTTTTTCCCTGGCAGGGATCCCCGACCCGTTGTCTTCGTACACGATCACCAGGCTGCCACCGGATTTACGGGAGAAGATACGGATCTCCGTCAAGGTCTCCCCGCCATGCCGCAGGGCGTTTTCGATCAGGTTGAAGAAAACTTTCTGGAGCAGGGGATCCGCAAGAATTTCGAGGCTGTCGAGGTGCGCCGTCTTCAGTTCAGTGCCGGAGAGATCGAGCCCCTGGACCGCTTTTTTTAAGGACGCCTCCACATTCTGCCAGCCCGGCACCTGGTTGCCGATGTCCTGGTACTCTTTCGTGAACAGGATCTGCCGTTCGATCCGTTCGACGATCGCCTCCTCCTTCCCGTGAAACTCCCGGAGTTTTTCAGCCGCGCTGCACCCTTTGGAGAGTGCGACATATCCTTTCAGCGCCAGCAGCTGGTTCAGGACATCGTGGCGCGTGACCGAGGAGAGGAGGTTGAGCTTGTGGTACGCCCGCCGCAGCGCGTCTTCCGCCTTTTTGCGTTCGGTGGTGTCGCGGACCACCGACACCGCGACGGTCCTGCCCCCGATGGTCGCGACCTGGGTATTGACCTCGACCGGCAGCTCGGAGCCGTCTTTCCGCCGGTACGTCGTCTCGAACGTGGTATGCCCGAGCGTGTCCATATCCCTCCGCGCCCTCTCGAGCTGGCCGTATTCGGTGGCAATATCGATCGGGCTCTTTGCGAGCAGTTCCCCGCGGCTGTACTGCAGCATCCTGCACCCGACATCGTTGATCTCGATATACTTCCCGGGAAGCCCTTCGGGGGTTATCGCGACGATCTGGATCGCGTCGCTCGTATTGTTGAAGATCGACCGGAACTTTGACTCGCTCTCCTGCAGCGCCTGTTCGAGCCGCCTGCGCTCCGTGATGTCGCGGCTGACACCGAGGATGCCGACAAACTCGTCCGCGGCGTTGTAGATACCGGTCATCGTGACCTCGGTCCCTGTCGTGGAGCCGTCTTTTACGAGCTGCTCCAGTTCGCCGCGGTACCCGGAAAAGCGCCGCCCTGCCCGGACCTCGCCCGCGGCGGCGGCCAGTTCCCGCGCGATGACCGCGGCCGAGGCTGGTGCGAAGACCCGATCGAGCGGCTGCTGCAGCGCTTCTTCTGCCGTATACCCCCGCAGTTTCCTGACCGAGGGGCTGACGTACGTGAAGCGCCCCGACAGGTCCATGGTCCAGATAACGTCCGTCGCATTGTCGGCGAGCAGGCGGTGCCGCTCCTCGCTCTCCCGCAGTTCCTCTTCACGCTGCCGGTCCTCGGTCACGTCATGGAGCGTCCCGATGGTGGCCGGCCTCCCCCGGTATACGCCCAGCCCGACGAGCATCCGCATCCTGAGCCGGGTCTTTTTATCCTTGTGAAGAAGGGAAAACTCGTAGGCTTCCGGTAACCGCCTGCCGGCGACCCGTTCCCGGTGGCGCGAGATGACCAGCTCCTGGTCTTCGGGAGCGATGACTTCGGCGATATGGTGCCCGATCAGCTCGTCCCCGCTGAATCCCAGTGTTTCGGCAAATGCCTGGTTGTAAAAAGCCAGCCGGCTGTCCTGGACAATGAAGACGCCGTCCTGCGTATGCTCTACCAGGGTACGGTACTTCTCCTCGCTCTCCCTGAGCGCGGACTGGATCCTCCTCCGTTCGCTGATGTCCCGGCAGAGCGTGAGGATCTGGGCCGATTCACCGGACCGGATCACGGTTGCATTGAGTTCAACCGGCGTTATCCTGCCGGATGCGTCCGAGTAGTCGATCTCCAGGTTGCGGATGAACCCGTCGCGGATGCACTGCTGCACCGCTCCGGCATTTTTCTCCTTCTCGTATTCCGCGGTCCACTCGATGACGCTCCTCCCCGCTATCTCCTCAAGGGCCGCATGGCCGGTCAGCCGGATATACTCCTGGTTTGCGTCCAGTACCCGGCCGCACGCATCGATGATCACGTAACCGGTCCGCGTGGTCTCCACCAGCGCCCGGTACTTGTTCTCCCGTTCCTGCACCGCTTCTTCCGACCGGATCCGCCCGATGCCCGAACCGATCTGGGTGGCGATGGTCTCGAGCGCGATCCGTGTGTCTGCCGGTATTTCTTCAGCGGTATGTGACGTGACGTTCAGGCAGGCTGTTGCCCTGCCCCCGGAAGCGATCGGGACTATGCCGAATGCCAGGATCCCTTCCCGTTCCTGGACATCGTCATCCACCAGGCCGGATCCCCTGACCCTGCCGTAGAAGGGGTTTCCCGCGTACACCGCCTGCGCATTGATCGAGCCGGCAGGATAATGGGAGACGGTGCGTACGAAATCATCCCCCAGGTTGCGGGAGACCGCCAGGTCGACGGAACCGGTCCTGTCATCGACCAGGTAGATGCCGCCGGCATCCATCCCGGACACCTCGATCGCTGCGGAGAGACAGGCATCGAGAGTCTCCTTCAGGCCATGGATCTCCTGCAGCCTTAGGCCGAGGGCAAGCTGGGCCTTCAGGATATGCTCCTGCCGTTTGCGTCCGGTGACATCGAGAAGGACACCGGAATAGATCCACGCAGGGCCCCGGACCACCGGGCTCCCGATCCCCTGGAACCAGATCGTCTCCCCGGAGGGTTTTACAAACCTGCCTTCGAAATCCCAGGCCGTCCCGTTTTTCGTAGCCCCGGCGATCGATTCGATGAACCGGTCCCGGTCCTGGGTGTGCACATGCGTAACGAACCACCGGAAGAGATCCTCGTCCGGGTGATCGAGCCCGAAGATATTCTCACCGGCACGTTCGTTGAAGTAGGTGACCTGTATCCGGCCCCCGGGCGCCTCGCGGACCTGGTAGACGACGCCGGGAACCGTTGCCGCGATCCCTTCGATCTGCTGCTGGCGGCGGAGGACCTCGGTCTGTGCATCGGCAAGCGCGTCGTACTGCGCCCGCAGTTCTTCCTGTGCTGCCGCGAGCTGTTCGTTCATAGCCCGGAGCTCGTTCTCGGTCTGCTTGCGCTCGGTGATGTCGATGGCGATCCCGAGCACCGCCGGCTGGTTGGTGTCGGGCGTGCTGAAGGGGACTTTGGTGGTCTGGAGGAACCGCCTCTTCCCGTTCGCGTCGATGTAAGGTTCCTCGGGGATGAACTTGGTTTGCCCCGTGGCCATGACTTCGCGGTCGTCCTCGAGCATCTGCCGGAGTTCGTCCGTGTCCCCGTGGAACAGGGCCTGGGATTTTCCCTCCAGCTCGCCGACCGTGGTATTGTATCCCTCTGCCACGGCCCGGTTTGCAAGGATGTAGTTCCCGTCACGGTCTTTTGCGAAGATCATGTGGGGCACGAGGTCCACGATCTGCCGGAGCCGTGCCTCGCTGTTCTTCAGCTTTACGGCAGCCTCCTTCCGTTCGATCGCGGTCCCGATCTTGTGGGCAAGCTCGGCGAACTGGGCCTGGGGATCGCCCCCTTTCTGGAGGTAAAAATCGACGCCGTTTGCGATGGCTTCGATGACGACCTCCTCCCGGCCCTTCCCGGTGAAGAGGATGAAGGGGACGTCGCCGTACCGGGCGCGGACTTCCTTTAGGAGGGCGAGGCCGTCCATTTCGGGCATCTGGTAATCCGAAACGATTGCATCGAAGGAACTTTTTTTGAGGATCCCGAGGGCTTCGGAGGCGGATTCCGCGGAAGTGACCTCCATTTTTTTTGTCTTTTCGAGAAAGAGTTTTCCAATGTCGAGAAGAAGGGGTTCGTCATCGATATAAAGTACGCGATACATGAACCATGCCTCCGGGGATCACCGGTATTTTCATGTTCTCCGGGTGATCCTATGATTACCCTATTATATGTAAATAGTTTATTTTATTACAACCCGTTTCGGATTTTTTCCTTCTGAATCGCTGCATTCCGGGCCGCTTCAGTCCCCGGTTCCGGTGGCACTCCGGCCGCATTCTTCCGGCTTCCCGTAGACGTTCCATTTGATCCCGGCATCAGGCAATCCTGTCCCGGCGCCGGGACGACGGGGTAACGGCCCCCCGGAACCGTGCAATGTATCCGGAGCTCCCGCGCGATCCGGCATCTGCTTTTGCCGGGCGGATAAAAAAAGACCCGATCCCGTCTCCGGCAACTCCGGCAGACAAACCCTTAATATTCATGTCTTGAGCAGTATTGAGATGAGGAAACCTCCCATGGTTAAGCTGACAGACGAAATGAAGGAGTCGCTGGCGGGGACCAGGCTTGCGTTCCTGGCAACGTCATCGAAAGACCGCGTGCCGAATGTCGTCCCGATCGGGGCCTTCAGACTCCTGGACGACGGGACGCTTCTCATCTCCGACCAGTTCTTCAAAAAGACCATAAAGAACCTGAAAGAGAACCCGAAGATCGCCCTGTCCTGGTGGGGCGACAAGGGCGGATTCCAGCTCAAGGGCCCGGTCACGATCCACACGGACGACGAGGTCTTCCGGCAGGACGTTGCATGGATGAAAGAGCTCCGGCCCACCCTGACCCCGAAGTCCGCGGTCGTTGTGAAGATATCCGAGGTCTACCAGATCAAGGCCGGCGCCGACGCCGGAAAGAAGCTGCTCTGACCAGTCCTGCTGTGAGGTGCCGGCGCCCGGACAATCCTCTCACTCCCGGTGCGAAAGAGGTCTCCGGACCGGTGCCCGCCGAAGGAAAGCCGGCAGTTACCCGCCCCGGATCCTTCCGGACCGCCCTCTTCCCGTAACCCGCTTCCGGCAGCGTGCTCCATCCGGCAGCTGCGCTCCCGTCGACAGGCAAAACCCCCCGTACCTCCTCCAGGGCACCTGAGGAGCCCTTTTCCCTCATGCCGGTAACGAATCATATAAGCGATGAGGTGTAATTTCAGTGGTGAGTGGCCATGAGGAAGACTGCCGAGCTTATCAACGAGATGATGGATGAAGCAAAACATACCTGGCTGGTTGCGATTGCCGTGGGGTTCGAGAGCGAGACCCGGTTTGTCTTCAGTTCGACACCCCGCGCGCTCGACGAGCTGAACCTCCTCGTCAAGAGCGGGGGATCCCCGATCGGGCTCCTCCGGTTCGACAGGGAAGGGACCGGGGTGCAGGGCTCGTACCGCCCCTTCGAGGAGTACAGCGGCGTGGCATGGGTAAAGGAGTATCTCGCCGGTCTCCTGGACCACACCGGGGAGATCGTCGCGATGTGCCGCAACCAGCAGAAAACCCCGGCTGCGTACTGATCCGGTTCCCCCCGGCCCGTTATTTTTTGGTTTTTGTCCCCGCTTCGTTTCATTTCCCTCCCCGGATGCTCTGCCGCGAACCGATACCGCAAAAGGCGCGGGGGTGCGGGTGGCGAGGGCTCAGGAAGAGGAGGAAAACAAGAGGAAAGACCGGCAATTTTAAAACCGGGCAGGGTATCCGGCATCCGGTGGGACCGGGATTTTTTTGTATCCCCCGGTCGCAGCCGGCCGGAGACCCTTTCCCGTCTCAGCAGACCGAGGGCCCGGTGCCTACGGCATTCCCGGCGACCGTGTTGGCGGTATCGAGGAACGCGTGGGCGATCGCGTACGAGTGCTGGTACCCCATGACTGCCGAGACGTCGTTCACCGCGTCAGAAGCGGTGTAGGCTGCGATGCACGCGAGGACCAGCACCGACAGGATGCCCGGCCGCTCGTTCTGCCGGAAGATATAAGGAACCGCGATCATCAGGGGAAGCAGCGCCAGTATCCCCAGCACCATGGTTGGCACCATCCCTATCCGGGCAAAACAGGCGGCGGTAACGGAATTGCACTCCATAAAATGCCTGTACACTGTTTTCAGATAGAGCGTGCAGGCGGAGGCAACCGTTGCCGATACCATCGCGGCCGCGATGAGCAGCCAGTACCGTTTATCGAACTTCACAGCAGCTGAGGTTCGTGCCGGAACTATATCTAGGCCCGGAAGCTGGCAAAACTCATTTCTTTTACGGTAAGGGCCGGTCCGGGGAGCTCCCGCCTTCGGGCCGCCTGAACCGGAACGCCCCGGCCGGTACCCGGATCTCGAACCGCGCACCCGCGCCCGGTTCGCCGGTCTCGGCGATCGTGATACCGGTAACCGAGAGGATCTCCCGGGTGAGGAAGAGCCCCATGCCTTTCTTCTCCTCGTACCTCTTCTCGAAGATCTTCTCTTTCATCCCGGGGGGAATTCCCTCCCCGTCGTCTTCGAAGAAGAGCGTGAGCCCTGAAGGCGTCTCCTGGTACCGCAGGGTAATACGGGAAGCCGTCTTCCCGTGCAGGAGCACGTTCTCCGCAAGGGTGAAAAAGACGTTTTCCAGGAGGGGGTCGGCATAGACCTCCAGCCCGTCCACCCCGAGGTCACGGGATATTCCCGGGAGATCGAGGTGCGAGACCCCGAAAAGGAACGTCTGCATGACACCCTGCCACGCAGGGGGCTTCAGCCCGAGGCCCTGGTACTGGCCGGCGAATTTCAGGGATTCCGCGATGGCCGAGACGATAGCGATCTGCTTGTCCACGAACTGCGGGCGTTTTCCACCGGGCGCATTTTTATCGAGTTCGAGGTACCCGGAGAGGGAGAAGACCGCGTTCTGGATATCGGTGAAGGTGATGGAGTTGAGCAGGTCCAGTTTCCTCCTCGCAGTCTCCAGCGCAGTCTGCACCCGGTACAGTTCGTCGTAATGGTTCCGGAGTTCCTCTTCCGCGGCAGTCAGTTGTTCGTTCGCAGCCCGCAGTTCTTCGTTCCTCCGGGACAGTTCCCGTTCGGCCTGTTTCCTGCCGGTTATGTCCCGGACATTGCACTGGACCTGCATTGCCCGGTCGACCATGTACACTTCCGTGTCGAAACGCTTCCCGTTACGGGACTCCACGGGAATATCGGAGAAGAAGACGAACCCGTTCTCGTCGAGGAGTTCCCGGATTTTCCGGAACCTCCCGTGGTCTTTTAAAAGACCGATCTCGTCCAGCGTCTTCCCGAGGAACTCGCCGGCAGGATAGCCCAGCATCTCCTCGATTGCCGGGTTTACCCGCGTTATCCTTCCCGTCTCCTTGTCCAGCAGGAGAAGGCCGTCCTTTGCGGTCTCGAAGATCCGCCGGAAGCGCTGCTCGGATTCTTCCAGGGCCTTCACCGCCCGCCTCCGTTCGGTGACATCGATCCCGATCGCCACGAACCGGTTCATGGCGCCCGTCTCGTCCGGCACGGTCCGGGTGTTCCAGGAGATCGCCTTCGTCCCGCCGTTTTTCGTCCGCACTTCCGTCTCGAAATTCTCAAAGATCTTCTTTTCGCGGATGATGGGCAGGATCTTTTCCGTGATGGTTCTCCGGTATTCCGCGTCGGGATAGATCAGTCTCCAGATGATGTTCCTCCCGACCACCTCCCCTGCGGTATACCCGCTGATCTCTTCGGCCGCCTTGTTCCAGACAATGATGGTCCCCCGGGCATCGAGGACGGCCAGCCAGACATTCGCGTTCGAGACGATGCTCTCGTTGAACTCGCTGACGATCCGGCATGCCAGCTGCCGTTTTTCGACGGTAACCGACAGGTACGCGATGACGGCGGCAACGGCGGCAAACGATGCGAACCTCAGGAGGGCGCCGGCAATCTCGAGGGCATTTGTAAACTGGAAATACCCTGCCATGGCCAGATATGCCGCGCCGAGCAGGCAGGAGAGGAGGACCCCCTGCTTCCGGTACCGGTAGGAGAGGACGATGATCGGGAAATAGTACAGGTTCGGGAAGACGGTGGTGATATCCAGGAGGAAACAGTACAGGGAAAAGAACAGGATTGCGCCGCAGGTAACGACGAGGATGATCCGCCACTGGATCTCCGGCATGTTCCCGAATCTCCGTGCAAGGGGTGTCATGGTACCGTTGGCCCTCCCGGATGGAGCGTATGGTATCCCGACCGTATGCGGGATGCACAGGGATACCTCACCAGCCTCATAATATATAAATCATGGTATCCCCGGACGGAGAATTATAGGAAAGGTATAACCACGGCCGGGGGCTGGACCTGGCAGAAAAACCGGATCGCCCTGCAGCCGGACCGACCGGCGCCCCGGATCGCGTCGCACCGCCGGTTCCTGGAGCATGCCCTCCCGTCTCCGGTCCCGGATTTTCCCCGCAGATCTTCCGGAAAACTGCGAGGCCGGCTTCCCGTCCCGGCCCGGGGTCCCGGGATACGGATTCTCTCCGCCCGTTTCCCTCTCCTGCAGCGGAACGTGGCGCAACTCTTAATACCGACCCCTGCGGGGAGCATACAGCTATGAGAAAATTAACAGCATTTACCAACGTCTCCCTGGACGGGTATTACGCCAGCCCGGACGGGAGGATCGACTGGTTCAAGAATCCCGACGAAGAGGAACGGGAATTTTCGGCTGCGTCGTCGCAGTCGTCCGGCACCCTGATCTTCGGCCGCACGACCTACGAGCTGATGGCATCGTACTGGCCGACCCCTGCAGCCCGGAAAAACGACCCGGCTGTGGCGGACGTCCTGAATACGGTGCCGAAGATCGTCTTTTCAAAGACGATGGGACCGGTGGAGGACGGGCCGGTCTGGAAGAATGTCACGGTCAGAAACCGGATTGACCCGGGGGAGATAAAAAAACTGAAAGCAGAAGCGGGCGGGGGTATCGCGATCCTCGGGAGCGGCAGCATCGTCCGGCAGTTTGCAAACCTCGGGCTCATCGATGAGTACAGCCTCATGGTCATTCCGGTTATCCTGGGCGCCGGCAAGCCCCTGTTCCGGAATGTCGCCGGGATGAGGGTAAAACTCCTCGATTTCCGGGTATTCCGGAGCGGGAAGGTCTTCCTGAAGTATGGCCCGGCCTGAAAGAAGCGGGAAGGCAAAATGAAGATTTTTTTCACCGGCAGATCCCTGCTGATACCGGTGACCGCATCCGGGGCTATGGGGAGAGCCCCCGCCGCGCCCGGCATTCCCCCTAGTCTTCCCTGATGCAGTTCATCAGGAACTCTCCCCCGGCATCCGTGATGCCGTGGATCTCGTGCCCGAAACCCGGGAACCTCCGGTCGAACTCCTGGAGGGCCATGAGATACCGTAACACGGGCCCCTCTTCCCCCCCCGTCCTCTCCCCCGGGGCGAGAAGGGGGATGCCCGGGGGGTACGGGATGATCCCCGTTGCCGCGATCCGGTTGCGGGCGCCTGCGACGGGGACCCGCTCCACTTCGCCGCGCACGAGCTTCCGGTATGTCTCCGCGTACGTGATGGCTGGTTCCGGCTGGATCGAGAATGCCTCGTGCAGCAGCTCGCCGAGGCGGTGTTCCCGCCGGAACGCGTGCATCCCGTCCGCCAGGTCCTGCAGCGTCATGCTGCCGTACCGCTCCGGGACTGCTCCCGTGAGATCCGGGAATACCTCCGCGAGCGGGGCGTTCTCGTCATACAGCCGCTTGAACTCAAAGAGCTCAGTGACGAGCGTCCCCCACTTGCCCCGGGTGATGCCGATAGAGAAGAGGAAGAGGATGGTATAGTCGCCGGACTTCTCGCAGATGATGCCGCGGGTGTCGAGGAACTTTGCCACGACCGCTGCCGGGATGCCCCACGGCGCCGGCGTCCCGTCATCGTTCACCCCGGGCATAAGCACGGTGACCTTGATCGGGTCGAGCATGCAGTAGTTGTCCGGCAGGCCGTAAAACCCGTGCCACCGTTCGTCCGGGTGGAGCACCCAGCAGGAGGGGTTGTCCCTGAGGGTTTCGACCGGTGCGTCGGCAAAATCGATCTCCTTTCCCGTGGCCGGGTCGGTGACCCTCTCCGGCTGCCACATGGCAAACCCCCAGCCGGCTCCCGCCTTCCCGGCCCCTGTCCCACGCCCGGCGCGGGCCATGGTTTTCCGGAAGCGTATCGCCTCCTCGATGGATTCGGAAGTGAGCTGCCGGCCGGAAGCCCCCTCCATCATCTTCGACGAGACGTCGAGAGATGCGATGACGGGATAGAGCGGCGAGGTAGAGCTGTGCATCATGAACGCCTCGTTGAACCGGCTGTGCTCGACCGGGGCCCGGCCATGCCGGATATGGATCATGGAGGCCTGCGAGAGGGCCGCCAGCAGCTTGTGCGTGGACTGGGTCGCAAAGACGGTGGGGCCGCGGGAGGCCCGCGCACCGTCCCGCATCGCGAACCGGTCCCGGTAGAGGGGGTTGAACCGGGCATAGGCATACCACGCCTCGTCGAAGTGGATCGAATCGACGCTCTCGCCGAGCAGCTCCTCGACATCCCGCGCATCGTAACAGAGGCCGTCGTACGTAGAGTTGGTGATGATCGCGTGGACGGCTTTCCGGGGGAGGTCCCGCGTGAGCGGGCAGGCAGCGAGCTTCGCTGCAACGGCCGCCCCCGTCATCTCCCCCGGGGGGATCGGCCCGATGATCCCGTACCGGTTCCGGGTCGGGAAGAGATAGACGGCGACCGAACCGGTCAGCGTAAGGGCGTGCTCCACCGACTTGTGGCAGTTCCGGTCCACCACCACGACGTCGCCGTTCGTCACGCGCGCCGAGCAGACGATGCGGTTTGCCGTGGACGTCCCGTTCGTCACGAAGTAAGTCCTGTCTGCCCCGAAGACTTTTGCAGCGTACTGCTCCGCCTCGCCTGCCGGCCCTGCATGATCGAGGAGCGACCCGAGTTCCCGGACCGAGACGGAGAGGTCGGAGCGGAAGAGCTGTTCCCCAAAGAAGGAGGCGAAGATCCGCCCGGACGGCGATTTCCGGAACGCGGTCCCGCCTGCGTGGCCGGGCGTGTGCCAGGAGTACTCGAAATCCTTCGAGAACCTCACGAGCCCGCCGAAGAACGGGGGGAGCAGCCGCTCCCGGTACCTTTTTGCCGCCGCCGCGATGCGGCCGGCGATGAACTCCGGCGTATCTTCCGTGATATCGATATATTCGCTGATCTCTCCGATCATGCCGATGTCAGGCCCGGCCGGTGCCACGCCCTCCGGCCCGGCCATCAGGAATACCGGGATCTCCTCGTTGCGGCTGCGGATTTCCCGGACGAGTTCCATCGCCCCCCCGGCGTTCCCGCCGATGAGGATGCCATCGGCCTCGGGGAGGACGGACAAGGCTGCCCGGGCACCGCCGGGTGTTGCAACCCCCGCGACACGGATGCCGGACTCCTCGATGCCCCTGATGATCCGGTCTACGGCCCGGCCACGGGGGGTGTCGGCAGTGGCGGAGTCGTCGAAGACGGCGACGAAGAGGCTGTCGTCAGGGGTCACCGTCTCCGGCCCCGCGGTCCACGGTCGTAAGCTGCTCCCGCGCATGAGCATCGCTTGGGGACTCCTATGATTTAAAACATAAGGCGGACCCGGGATCGGTTACTGCCCGGACCGCAGGCTCCGGATCATCCCGGCGCAGTGCCGCTTCCTGACTGCCCGCCGGTCCGCAATGATTTCCGGGGGCAGAAACGCCGTTATGTATCAGCAACGGTCAGAGCGGCCACCGGCACTTCCTGCCGGCAGTTTTGAGGGCCTGGCACCGGTTGAAGTATGTCTCGCCCCAGATCCACGGCCGGTACGTGCAGCACATCTCGGGTTTCACGGTATGGATCCCGCAGAGGTACCCGGCTCTTGTCACCCGGCGCAGGAAGGGGCAGACCGTGACGTACCCGCCAGTCACCGGATCGCGCATCTCGGCCGAGACGACGTTTGCGAGGTCCCCGGCCCGGAGGGAGGTGCAGGGGACGGTCGTACCGTCTTCCAGGGATGCGACATACCAGCGGAGAATATCGGTCCGGCCCTGCTCCATCCAGATGTACAGGTTACCGGCGGTCGGCGTAATACCGGGGCCGAAGATCCGGCAGCAGAGCCCGCACTGCTCGCAGGGCTCGTCTTCCGCTGGCTGTTCGTCCATAAGATGTCCATCCACTATTCACCCGGCATCGGGATAAGGATTTGCGGTTTTACGGTCCCGTCCCAGGCGGGATGCGGGGGGGCCCTGCGGCACGCGGACGATGTCCGGCCCCCTGCCGGGCACGCAACGGTTATATTCCGGGACCCGATCTTTCACCTGAGGAACGGACGGGGAGATGAAGGTGGCAGAAGCAGCAGGTGGCAGGGAGGAACCGGAAGGGGACGTGAAGGCCGGGGAACGGTACCGGGAAGGGACGGACCTCTTCACCGCAGGACGGTACCTGGAAGCAATCCACGCCTTTGAGGAAGCGCTTGCAGCGCGCCCCCGCGAGGTCCGGTATCTCGTGGCTCTCGGGGCGGCAGTGGACCGGCTCGGTTTCTTTTCGCAGGCCCGCGAACTCTGCGACCAGGCCGCAGAGGTCTCCCCCCTGTCGCCGGATGTGTGGTTCATGAGGGGCCTCGCCCTCTACCGGCTCGGGAGGTACGGCAGCGCGGAATCCTGCCTTGAACAGGCAGTAAAGCTCCTCCCCGGCCATGCCGAGGCCTGGTTCATCCGGGGGAACTGCCATTACCAGGCCGGGGAGATCGAAGAGTCGCTCGCCTGTTTTGACCGGGTCCTCGCGATCTCCCCGCGGTACCCGAAGGCCCTGTACAACCGGGGCGTCTCGCTCGCGGATCTCGGGCGGTTCGACGAGGCGGTGGAAGCGTATAACGCCTGCCTGTCCATGAACCCCGGGGTCGCCATCGTGCTCACCAACCTCGGCGTCTCCCTCGCAAACCTCGGCCGGTACAACGATGCGGTCCGGTATTTCGAAGAGTCCCTGGAGATCGATCCCCGGGACCCGGCGGCCTGGCACGACAAGGGGCTTGCCCTCTCGAAGCTCGGCAGGGACGAGGAGGCCATGGCCTGCTTCGAACGGTTCCGCGAGCTGAGCCGGAGCCGTCCTTCCCAGGACATCGATCTCCGACCCTTCCGATAATAAAAACGCGGGCGCCTTTTTAGAGAAAATCAAAAGCCCCTGGCGACTGCCAGGCCCGCACCCGTGCCGTGCACGGTCGCTCTCAGGGAAACAGCGCTTTTATTTCCCGATGGTTCGGGTGCGTGCGGTTGCTGCGGGCAGGCCCGTGCACGAACGGGTTCCTTTTTGAAGGACGAAAAAGATACACTATTCCCGGCGGCAGGCCGTTCCCCTGCCAAAAGATATCCGAGCAGTCCCATGAGCCGCCTTCGCACTCTCCTGGAATGGGCAGTTATCCTCGTGCCGCTCGCGGTAGTAGCCCTGCTGGTCATCGGTTTCTATTCAGGAACGGGCATGCCTGCGGCCGTACCCTCCGGGCTGCCGGATGGCAGCGGTGGCTTCTACCAGGATCCCGTCTCCCCTCCTCAGCAGTTCGTAAAAACCGTGGGTGACTGGCATTTTACCTTTCCCTCATCCTATAACTATACCCTTGCAGGCAAAGTCGTCGGGAGGCACGAGTACCCGGCCGCGATGCCGGACGGCATCATCGCGCTCGACCTTGCCGTGGTGAACGGCGAGCTGCTCCGCCCCGATATCCTCTCCGATTTCCAGATCACGATGGGCGACCATACCCTCGAATACAGCTACGATATCCCGAATTACACCGGCCTCACCGAGGACTACATCGATACGCACATCAGCAACAACCACCTCGTCTTCCTCGATCCCGGGCTGGAGAGTGCGGTGAAATCGGCCCAGGTCGGCAGCTGCCTGGTAATCGGGGGGCATCTTGTGGACATACGGGGTTCGTCCCCCGCCAAACTGTATATCGTCAATACCAGTACTGTCAGGAACGATGCATACCCGGGCGGGTGCGAGATCATCCTTGTCGAATCGTACCGGCAGGTCAGCTGCGGGAACGAGCGGTGAGGGAAACCTTTTGCTCCGCCCTGTTCAGCCGTGCCGCCCGTGCCCTGTACTGGCACGATGCCAGTCTTTATAATTTGGTAAACCCTAACTAACTGAAACAGTCCATGACAACAGAGAAGGAGCACCTGCTCCCGGTCTTTGAGAACCTCATCAGGATCAGGAACGAATGCTCGTGCGGGATCTTCTCGGAATGCGGCCTTGCGGATATCACGGTAAAGCAGATCCGGTATCTCAGGACCATCGACCAGAACGGCGAAGTCACATTCAGCAGGCTGGCCGAGATCACCCGCACCTCAAAACCCACCATCACCGAGGTGGTCAACAGGTTCGTCAGGATGGATTGCGTGTACAGGGAGCCCTCGCCCGAAGACAGGAGGATCCAGTATATCCGCCTCACGGATAAAGGGCGGATGATCGCCAGGGCCGAAGAACAGGCCCTGATAAGGCTCATAGAACGAATGATCGAAACACTTGACGAAGACGAGATCGAGGCCCTCACCGGGATCCTCAATAAGATCAGATAGTTTTTTTTCTGTCCGCTTTTGCCAGGTACCAGCAGACTTTAGGATTGAAATGATATTCACCAGCTCATCACCGGCTGACGGGAAGACCGCCCACGTCGTCCTCCCGCTCTTCGGCATCGTGGTCTTCCCCAAAACCCGGACCAAGATCCAGGTGGACCGGAAGACCGGCGAGATCCTCGCATCGGCACTGAACACGGCCGGCGCGGCGTACGCCGTCGGCCTCACCGCCCGGACCGGGACGGAACCTGACGCGGTATCGGAAGACGACCTCTATACCACCGGAAACCTGCTGAGGATCGTCTCACTGCAGGCTTCGGATGAGGGGTACCTCGTATCCGCGCAGGCCGAACAGCGGGTAAAAGCTTCCCTTCTTCCCGGCAGGGGCGCCCCCCTCTCCGCCAGCTGCCAGCCGGTCCCGGACCTGCACGATCTCGACGACGCGGTCCACGCGGAACTCGTCGGCGACATCCGGAAGACCATCCACGAGATAAGCAGCCGTTTCGAGGGCTCCGGGCACTTCACCCGCCCCATCGACCAGATGGAGACCGTGGACCAGATCATGGGGTACGTGGTGCCGTTCATGCCGGTCCCCCTGGCGGAGAAGCAGGCCCTTCTCGAGATAGTCTCCGTCCGGCAGCGGTACATTGCGTTCTTGGAGACCCTGGTGAAGCTTAAGGAGAACCTCAGCTTCCGTATCGAGATGGCACAGAAGGTCTCCGAGAAAGTCAACCGGTCGAACCGGGAAGCGATGCTGCGGGAACAGCTCCGGGTGATCCAGGAGGAACTGGGCGAGATGGACGGCTCGGGCCCCGCGGATGCGGGGTACCGGGAGAAGATCGAACAGTCTAAGATGCCCGATGAGATCCGGAAGAAGGCGCTTGCCGAGGCGCGGAAGCTGGAGGCCGGGGGCAGCCAGAACCACGAGGCGCCGGTCATCAGGAATTACCTCGACCTGCTCCTCGACCTTCCCTGGACGACCGGGGAGAGGACAGAGATCGACCTTGCCGGGGCGAGAAGGGTGCTCGAGAGCAACCACAACGGCCTCGAAGAGGTCAAGGAGCGGATCGTCCAGCACCTCGCGGTCATGAAACTGAAGCACGAGAAGCAGGGTTCCATCCTCCTCCTCGCGGGGCCTCCCGGGACCGGCAAGACGAGCCTCGGCAGGAGCATCGCGGATGCGCTGGGCCGGAAGTACGTCCGGATCAGCCTCGGCGGGGTCCGGGACGAGGCGGAGATCCGGGGCCACCGGAGGACGTATATCGGCGCCCTCCCCGGGAGGATCATCCAGGGAATAAAGCGGGCAGGCACGAAGAACCCTGTCTTCGTTCTCGACGAGGTCGACAAACTCGCCGTCTCGTACGCGGGAGACCCGGCCAGCGCCCTCCTCGAGGTCCTCGACCCCGAACAGAACGGCAGTTTCTCGGACCACTACCTTGAGGTCCCCTACGATCTCTCCGAGGTCTTCTTCATCGCGACCGCCAACTCGCTCGCCACGATCCCGGCGCCCCTCCTGGACCGGATGGAGCTCATCGAGATCTCGGGCTACACGAAGAGCGAGAAGTTCGCGATTGCAAAAGACCACCTCATCCCGAAGACGCTCGAGGAGCACGGCCTCGATGCGGGAAAGCTCGTGATCGAGGATGCGGCCCTCATGTCGATCATCGGGAACTACACCCGGGAAGCAGGAGTGCGGTGGCTGAAAAAACAGCTCGCGAAGACGGCCCGGGTCGTCTCCGAGAAGATCGTATCCGGGAAGACCGATCTCCCGTTCATCGTGAAGGCGGATCTGCTCCCCGAGATCCTCGGGAAGGAGGTGAACCGGCAGGATGTTGCCCGGAAGGAGCCGGTGCCCGGGGTTGTCACCGGCCTCGCATGGACCCCGGTCGGCGGCGACATCCTCTTCATCGAGGGGACCTTCATGCCCGGCACCGGCAAGCTCACCCTCACCGGCCAGCTCGGGGACGTCATGAAAGAGTCGGCCAACATCTCGCTTTCCCTGATACGGTCGCGGCTTCTGCCTGCGGCGAACAGCTTCGACTTCATGGCAAGCGACATCCACATCCACGTTCCCTCGGGGGCGACACCCAAGGACGGCCCGTCTGCGGGAGTGACCCTATTTACGGCGCTCGCGTCGCTCATCACCGGCAGGACCGTTGACCCGAAGCTTGCGATGACCGGGGAGATCACGCTGAGCGGGGCGGTGCTGCCGGTGGGAGGTATCAAGGAGAAGGTCCTCGCGGCGCACCGGGCAGGGATTACGAAGCTGATCCTGCCCAGGGAGAATGCGCGAGACCTGGCCGACGTGCCCGAGGACGTGCGCAGGGAACTGGCCTTTGTCATGGTGGGGCAGATCGAAGAGGTCCTGAAAGAGGCGCTGGACATGGACCTTCCGCCCCGGCCGCTCGCATCCCTCGCAGGAAACCGGGGCGTGCCCGTCCAGAACTGTTGAAATGCGGGTTCGGACCGGACGAAGAATCCGGCCCGGGAGGCCCCGTTTCTGACCGCATATGGTTCGCCGGCCCCGGCCTTTCCGGAGCCGGAGAAGAGGGTTTTTCTTTACTCTACGATGAACTGGCCGTTCATCACATCCGGGTGGACGTCACACCGGAAGAAATACGTTCCCGGAGTCTCCGGCGCCGTGAACCGGTAGACCGCGTCCCCTCCCCCGGTGATGATCTCCCCGCTGAAGATCATAGTCCCTGCGGCGGGCGAGTCATAGACGGCGAAGTTATGGGCAATCCCGGTGACCTGCGAGGAACCGGGGTCTTCCCGGTTATGGAAATTCACCACCACCAAAGCCCCGGCCGGAACTACGATCGTTGTCCGGCTGTATGCCATATCCTTTGCAACGAGGTCGACTGCCACCTCCGGTTGCCCGGACACCGGCACAGGTGCGGTGACGGCTGTCCCCAGATCCGGCAGAACCACAGCATTGCCGTTAGTCCCGGCAACCCTGGCCGGTAAGGTTGTGTTCCCGCTTCCGGCGCCGGTGCAGCCTGCAATCCCTGAGAATGCGACAGCCATGATGACTAACGCGGGGACCAGGAGACTCCGTTGGGCGGGGCGGGCGAGGAATCCCGGCACGTGCGTTTCGGTCATACCCATCAGCCTATCGATCGTACAGCCGGTTTATAATACTGCTTCCCCGATTTCCCGGGTCCGGGAACCGGGAACCGTCCTTCCGTGGTGGGCGGGGAGGGACGGAACGGGGCCGCCCGCCATCGGTCTTTTTATGCCGCGTTACCTTTATTGCCCTTCCGGCGCTTATACGCACCCGACCCGGGCGTTCCGGGAAGGAGTGGCAGCACCATGGCTACGGATGTATCAGGCCTGTCAGGGAAAGTCGCGATCGTCACCGGTGCGTCATCGGGGATCGGCTGCGCGACTGCACGGCTTCTTGCGCGGAGAGGGGTAAAGCTTGCGCTGGTCGCAAGGTCGCGGGAGAAACTGGAGGCCCTCTCGCGGGAACTCCCCGGTTCGCGGGTATTTGTCGCCGACATGACAGAGATCCCCGGGATCGTGCGGATGGTACAGGAAGTGCGCAAAACCTTCGGCAGGATCGACATCCTTGTCAATAACGCCGGGAGGGGATACGAGACCACGGTCGAGAAGATCGACATCGCCCTCTTCCGCGCCCTCTACGATCTGAATGTCATCGGTCCTGTCGTCGCGATGCAGCAGGTCATCCCGGTCATGAGGGGCCAGGGCGGGGGAACGATCGTCAACATCAGCTCGGGCACCGCCCTCATGCACCGGCCGGGGATCGGCGTGTATTCGTCGTCGAAACGGGCGCTCGCCGGCATCAGCCTCGCCGCCCGGCAGGAGCTGGAAGGGGACCACATCATAGTCTCGGTCGTGTACCCGTTCCGTACGGTGACCAACTTCTGGAAGAACCGGATCCTGCCGCCCTCCGGTGTCGCGGGGGAGATGCCGGCGGGGGGGCCCTATCCCCCGGACTCAGCGGAATTCATCGCGGAGAAGATCGTCTCCGGTATTGTCAGCGGCGACGCGGAGATCTTCGCTCATGACTGGATGCGGGAGCAGCGGGTCTGAACCGGCAGTCCCGACGGCCGCCGCGGGACCGGCACGATCACGTTTTTATCGGGTAGAGCGGGAGGATGACCGCCGGCCGCGGCTGCTGGCTGAAGTTGAAATCCTCTGAAAGGTCCCCGAGCTGGTACGCATTCTCGCGGACATCCGGCCGCGAGTCGGGCCGGGTATCCGTGGCAGGGTCGAGGCGCTGGCCGTTCAGGAAGTCGTCCTCGATGAACTTGAGGTACGCGTCGAAGCTGAGCGTCTGGTGATCGATGTACCCCGCTTTCGCATACGGGCTGATGACGAGGCCCGGGACCCGGATCCCGTACCCGTTCTGGTCGATCTCCGGCGGCACGACATGGTCATAGAACCCTCCCCAGTCGTCCCAGGTCAGGAAGATGGCGGTGCTGTTCCACTCAGGGCCTTCCATCGCCGCATTGATGAGGGATGTGGTATAGGCCTGGCCGAAGGAAACCCTGGCCGGCGGGTGCTCGCTCACCGTCTGGTTCGGGGTGATCCATGCCACCGCCGGGAGCGTCCCGGTCCGTGCCGCGGTAAAATACCGGTCGAGGGCCTGGACATTCCCGACCTGGTCGTCTTCCTTCACCGTATCGAACCAGGGGAGCGGGTTCCAGATCTCCGGCACCGTCACCCGCTGCGACTCGGCCTCGCAGAACATCGCGTCGTCCGCGCAGTCCGGCTGGTCGCCTTCGTCGAGATAGTAAGCCCAGGAGATGTTATTCCGGTGGAGCAGGTACGTGATGTCCGTCCAGGCGTAATCCGGGATCTCCGCCGGCGTCCCGTTATTGCCAAGGATAAGGCGGTCGGGGCCCTGGAGCGCGTCGGCGCAGCTCATCGGGTCCCCGTGCATGCACTTTGCCGACCACGCCGAGACGAGGAAAAGGTGGGAGGGGAGGCTCCATGAAGCAGCGGACTCGAACATCCGGTCCTGGAGGACAAACAGATCCGCATACTTCCAGTAATTGGGGATCTCGCGCTGGTCATGGTACCCCATCACGTCAAGCTGGGCCATCCGGGCCATGCATTCGCCGGGATGGGCATTCCCCGTGCAGGTATTGTTGATCGCATCCTCGGCCTGTGCGATGAACCCGTCCATCTTCCCGCCGTCGATATCTGCCGTGGCATCGTACTGCCCGTGCGGGCCGCCGAAGTTGACGTCCCGCGGGTCGTGGTACGGGGAGACGCACCGGCCGGTATGCGGGTCGGGGACGCAGACGGAAGGGGTGCTCCCGTTCATGGGTATACCGTCCGCTCCCGGGTAGGTCCCGAAGTACTCGTCGAAGGCCCGGTTCTCCTGCATGATGATGATGACGTGC
>DATJBJ010000055.1:0-57827 GCA_035515395.1 Methanoregula sp.
AAAGTTTTCGCGCCTGCTGCGCCCCGTAGGGCCTGGATTCGTGTCTCAGAATCCATCTCCGGGCTCTTGCTCCCACAACCCGTACCGATTACAGGCTTGTTGGGCCGTTACCCCAACAACAACCTAATCGGCCGCAGACCCATCCTGTGGCGGCGGACCTTTCGGCTACAGAGCATTCCAGCTTCCATAGTCTATGGGGTATTATCCCCAGTTTCCCGGGGTTATCCCCCTCCACAGGGTAGGTTGTCCACGTGTTACTGAGCAGTATGCCGAGGTCTTGCACCTCTCGACTCGCATGGCTTAATCGAACTCCGATAGCAGTGGCCTCTGGCAGGATCAACCAGAATTCTACAAATATACGCACACTTACTGAACTGTTTCTCAAGGAATTGAGCGGTTACTAAACAAATTTCCGCATTGCCAATGCCAACGTCAGAACCAACACCGGTCATGCCGGGCATCGTTGGATCTCCATCAAAGAAAATTTTCATATTGATTCGTCGTGTTTTTGTATAAAACACAGGCCTATAGTGTAGGGCGCGGTATTATTTATACCTTGTTGCCTGCACGGTTTTTGCCCGGGACACGGCGACAGGGCCGTGGTCCGGGCGGGTTCTTCGGAACCGGCACCGCACGGGCGGTTCTCGCCGGTTCTTCACCAGAATTTGTGGATTACATTATTGGGCACCCGTGCATTTAAGGGTTGCTCTTTCCGGCCGCGGTTTCTGCCGTCGGAAATCATTTGCAGGGGATTATAAATTTCCCGGATTGGAGGGAATGCGGGGCAATCCGGGGCTCTTTTTTTCGGACGTTCGCCGGAGATTTGCGCGGGCGTTCCGGGCCGGCCGGGCGCGCGGAAGATTGTGGATCCCGAATGCCGCGAAATATTCTGCAATCCTGGTGAAGAGATAATCCGGAAAAGGGCGGGGATTTGCTGGAAAACCGGAGGGAGGGAGTGCCGGTCTTGGATGATTTCTGGAGAAAGATCGTGAAAGATGATGAGGTATGACAGGGAGTGATACTATCGAACTGAATCTGCATCGAAGGGGTTGAAGATCGGATTCATAAAATTTTCAATGTGCTGGTTAAGAAATGTTTCATTTAAAAAAGTTCGACGGACTATTCGGAATTGGTTTTCAGCATTGCTGACAACCGGAAGCGCAGCACGCGATGCGGGGATCCGGAGCCCGGTCCTGCGATCTGCCCCTGCATGACCCCCTCCAACGGTAATGGTCGGAAAACGCCCGGTTTTTCTGATAATTTCCGGTGGAAAATCCGGCATTTTTGCCGGGCCTGGCCCCTGCCACATCACATGGGGGTCGGGCAGGGGCAATCAGCTTCCGGATCGCCCGGGGCCTGGGCCCGAAAGGAAAAAAATCCTGATCGCGAGGGAGCTGTTCTCCCATCGTTCGCCGGGCATACCCCGTACAGTCCGCTTTAATCTCCTCCGTGCCTCCGGGCCGGCACAATCACGTGCCCGTGCCCGACCCCTTCTCAAGACCAGCAAGAATTTATCGGACCCTCCCCTTCTCACACTATATGCCGGACTTCCGGAACAAACCCGGGTCCAAGAGTGCGAACCTCACGCTCAGACACCCGGTCGCGGACATCGAGATATTTGCCGGGCTGATCCAGTCGCTCGTCCACACCAACCCCCTCGGCTGCACCCCGTACCGGGCACGGCGCCGGGCCCATCCCGGTGTCGAGACGGTCCGGGAGATGTATACGGCCAAGTTCGAGTACCGGAACCCGCGGCTGAAACGGGTCGGGACCAGCACGGATACGTACGATTCGGTCGAGGGCTATGAGACCGGCATCGCTGCGATGATCTCGAACATGGCCAACCTCGCGGCCCACCGGGGGAAAGTCCGCCACCGGAAGGACGCCGATCTCTTCTCGGTCATGCTCCGGTGCCATGATCCGAACGGCGAGCTCTACTTCCTCCACCTCGCCCGGGACCGGATCACCCTGTCATCCTATTTCGACAACGCGATCCGGCAGCGGGTCGAGCGATGGACGGACAGCGTGCCGGAATTCGCCTGATATTCCCGGTTATGCGGGTTCGACCGATGCACTGATCATCCGGGAAGGGACAGTAGTTCCCATGAAGATCCTCTTCTGCGGCATGAGTTTTCCCGAGGCCCGCGAACGGCTTGCCACCCTTCTCCCCGACGACGAGATCCTTGCGTACCCGCCGGATACGCTCGGGGACCATATCGCCGAAGCGGACGTGATCGTGCCGCTGGTCGCACGGGTCGACGGGAAGTTCATCCGGCGCGGGACGTTCGGCCTCATCCAGCAGTTCGGCGTCGGGCTTGAGACCGTGGACATTGGCGCCGCGACCAGAAGCGGCGTCCGGGTAGCCCGGATCCCGAGCGAGGAGTCCGGCAATGCCGCCTCGGTCGCCGAACACGCGATCCTCCTCATGCTCATGCTCTCCCGCAGGTGGAACGAGATCGCCCGCAGGAAGCAGGAGGAAACACGGGTCCCGTGGGGCTCACCGGCCGGCCAGGCCCTTCTCGGAAAAACCGTGTGCATCGTCGGCCTGGGGGGTGTCGGGCGGGAACTGGCACGGCGCCTCTCGGGGTTCAGGCTCAGGCTCATTACGGTCGACGATCACCCGGGCAGGACCGTCCCCGGGGTGGACATCGCCCGTGCCTGTCCCCTTGAACGGCTCGCCGAAGCGGTCGCAGAAGCCGACTACGTCATGCTCTGCATCAACTATACCCCCGACCGGTTCCATCTCGTCGGCGCACGGGAACTCGGCGCCATGAAAAAGGGCGTTTTTGTGGTGAACGTTGCCCGGGGAGGGCTCCTCGACCCGGACGCCCTGCTTGCCGGGCTCAGGACCGGTCAGGTTGGCGGGGCCGGGCTCGACGTCTACTGGGACGAGCCGGTCGATTTTTCGCACCCGCTCTTCCGGGAGAACGTCGTGGCCACGCCCCATATCGCCGGGGTAACGGACATCTCGTACGAGGGCATCGCCCGGGCATTCGCCGGGAATATGCGGCGGTACGCAGCCGGTGAGCCGCCGCTGTACCTTGCGAACGCGCCATCCTTTCTGCGGAGACCGGATCCCAATACGCAATAAAACTTCGGGGGCGGCCGCCCGGGTGGCATGATCTCGCAGCTTCGCACTCCGGAGCCGCACTTCCGCCCACCCCCGGGTCGCCCGGTCACGATGCGATTGCGTGCCCGGCGGCCGGGTTTGTGCGGGAGACACCGTCCGGCACGGAAATCTCGAACCGTGCCCCCTGGCCCGGTTCCCCGGTTTCGCGGATCGTGATCCCGGTGATGGAGAGGATCTCCCGGGCGAGGAAGAGGCCCATGCCGGTATTCTTCCCGTATCCCCGGAGGAAGATCCGGTCCTTCTCCTCCGCCGGGATGCCTCCGCCGTCGTCTTCGCAGACTACGGTGTGGCCGGCCCCGGTCTCTTCAACGGCGAAACGGATGGTCGTAATCTTCCCGCCGTACCGGACCGCGTTGTCCATAAGGTTGTAGCAGACCTTGACGATGAGCGGGTCGGCAAGCACCTCGGTCCCTTCCGGGATCTCGTTCTTCACCGCCACGTTCCCGAGGTGGACCTGCCGGGCCGCCGTCTCGACGAGCTGGCGGCAGTCGTGCCAGACCGGGGCATTGACCCCGATCTCCTCGTATTCGTGGGTGAACTGGATCATCGCCCTGATCCGCTGGGCTGCCTCGCTCACCTTACGGAACTCGCTGCTGCCGGGTTCACCGGGCTGCTTCCTCTCCACCAGATCGAGATACCCCTGCATGATAGTCAGCTGGTTGTTGATGTCGTGCCGGGTGATCCCCGAGAGGAGCTTGAGCTTCCGGTTCGCCTGCTGCAGTGCCTCTTCCACCAGTTTGCCCGCGGTGATATCCGTCACGATCCCCTCGATCGCTACGGGTTTCCCCTTTTCGTCCCGGATGAGGACGTTCCGCTGGTTCAGCCACCGGGTCTTCCCGGCCCGGTCGGTGATCTGGAACTCATAGGTGGGCGACATCTCGCCCCGTACGAGGCCCTCCCATTCCTTCCGGAAATACTCCCGCCATTCCGGGGTGAGGAGCTTCCTGATGAGGAGCGGGTTGTCGTAGAAATCTTCAGGCGCGTACCCGGTGATCTGGAGCGCTGCGGGGCTGACGTACCGGTAGATCCCGTCCGGCAGGGACATGCGGTAGACCATGTCCGGCGCATTGTCGGCAAGCCTCCGGTACTTCTCCTCGCTCTCCCGCAGCGCCTTCTCGGCGCGTTTCAGGCCGGTGATCTCGAAGAAGGACTCCACGAGAACGCGCCGTCCGCCAATCTGTGCCGGGACTACGGTCTTGATGATAGGGACCTGGCGGCCGTCCCTCCTCATCAGCTGCCGCTCCGAGGCGTTCACCGACTGGCCGAGATCGGTTACCGGGCACGCCCCCCGGTCGGCCGGGCAGATGAACCGGTGGCAGACGGCACCGGTAACCTCGCCTTCCGTCGCCCCCACCAGCTCGAGCGCTTTCGGGTTTGCCTGGAGTATCGTGTGGCTGGCCGCATCGACAAGGATGATCCCGACCTGTGCCGCGTTGAAGATCGTGCCGAACCGCTCCCGGCTCTCCCGCAGTTCCTCCTCGACCCGTTTCCGCGTGGTGATGTCGTGGAAGGACCAGAGCCGGCCGATCCGGGTGCCGTCCATGATCATCGGGGAGGAGTACCGCTCGATCACCCTGCCGTCTCTCAGGACGAGCGTGTCCATCTCCGCCGCATCCGACCGGTACAGGGCCGCCACCCGCGCGAGGAACGCGCCGGGATCGGTCACCTGCCCGATCACGAAGTCGAGGATGGCCTGGTCCTCGGTCTGTTCCACAAGCTCCGGGGGAATCCGCCAGATCTCGGCGAACCGCGGGTTCGTAAGCAGCACTTTCCCGTCGTTATCGACCGCGAGGATCCCGTCCGCCGTGGATCCGAGCGTTACCCGGAGCTGCGTCTCCCGTTCCCGGAGCCCCTGCTCCGCCCGCCTCCGCTGCACCGCCTGGCGGATCTGGTGGGCCAGCTCCGCATACTGGGCCCTTGGGTCCCCGCCTTTCTGGAGGTAGAAGTCGGCCCCGGCGTTCAGGGCCTGGATCGCCACCTCCTCCCGGCCCCGGCCCGTGAAGAGGATGAAGGGGATCGTATTCCCCGAAGACCTCACCCTCTCCAGGAACTCTATGCCATTCATCTCCGGCATCTGGTAGTCCGAGATGACTGCGTCGTAGTTTCCGGAAGAGAGGAGAGGAAGGCACGCGGAGGCAGAACAATTGGTGTCGACGATAAACTGGCCTGCCCGTTCAAGGAACAGTCTGCCCGTCTCCAGGAGCTCAGGCTCATCGTCGACATACAGGATACGGTACAATGATACCACGTTCACGTATGATTAACTGAACCATCGGTACAATATTTATGCTTATGTATTCTCCCGAAAGGGTGTCTCCTGCCGCATCCGTGCCTCCCGGGCGGGAATCGTATCTACAGCACGATCTCCTTCCCCTCCATCGACTTTTTCACGTCGATGAGGAGCGCGAGCCCTGCAGCCCCGACCATGATGAGGGAGCCGATGATAAAGATCGTATGGTACGCAAGGATCTGTGCATCGAGGTACATGAGGGTCGTAGCGGCCTGCATCACGGCAGGAGTGTGGACGTTTATCACGGAGTGGGCCGAGATGGCCAGCATGTTGTCTTCGATCGAGATGTTGAGGAGGGTCGCAAAGATAGCGATCCCGAACGCCCCGGAGACGTTCCGGACCAGGGCGAGGACCGCCGAGGCGCTGCCGATCTCCTCATTGGGGACGACCGCGGCGATGACGCCCGTGCGCTGGGACATGCCAAAGCCCATACCGAACATCATCACGATGAGGGGGATGATGACGTCGAGCGAGGTTGAGCGGACATCGAGGCCCGTGAAGAGGAAGAGGCCGACTGCGGCGACGAGGGTGCTCGCGGCGATCACATAGCGCGGCTGGAGCCTTCCCACGAGGCCGGCCCCGATGGGCGCCGCGGCCATGATGCAGAAGGCCATGGGGACGAACTGGAGGCCGGTCTCGGTGGCTGAGAGGCCGAGGAAGGTCTGGTCGAAGATCGGGATCAGGAACATCCCCCCCATCAGGCACATGAAGATGAGGAAGTTGTTGACCAGGGAAAAGACAAACGCGGGGATCCGGAAGAACTTGAAATCGATGATGGGTTCTGGGTGCCGTGAGTCGATCAGGTAAAATACGTACAGGAACAGGGCAGACCCGGCAAAGCAGGAAACGATGGGCCCGGAGGTCCAGCCCCAGTCGTAGCCCCGGTCAAGGCCGAAGACGAGGAGGGCGAGGGCGATGCCCAGCGTGATCGCGCCGTACCAGTCGAAGGAGACGCTCTTCTTGTCGCTCACCGATTCCGGGATGAACGTGAGGGCCATTGCTATCCCGAGAATGCCGATGGGGAGGTTGATTAAGAAGACCGAGCGCCAGCCGAAGATATCGATGAGCGGGCCGCCGAGGAGGGGGCCGAAGACGATCGCGAGCGCGAACGCCGAGGACCAGATGCCGAGCGCCTGCGCCCGCTCCTTCCCGTTGCTGAAGTTCACGGCGATGATCGCCATCGCGGTCGGGTAATCGGCGGAACTCGCGACCGCCTGGATGATGCGGAAGAGGATCATCGAGCCGAGGTCCCAGGAGAGGCCGGCGAGGATCGAGCCGGCGATGAAGATGGAGAAACCCCAGAGGTACACTTTCTTCCGTCCGATCGTGTCCCCGAGCTTGCCCCAGACCGGCACGAAGACCGCGTTTGCGAGGATGTACGCGGTCGCTATCCACGCCGCATCGGTGGTGAGGATATTGAAATCCAGCATGATCTTGGGCACGGCAAGGTTGACCACCGTCTGGTCCATGGCCCCAAGGAATGTGCCCACGATGACCGTGAGAAGGATCCACCACTTCCGGTTATCGTCGGCCATGGGAGAGGAAAATCACTTGAAGATCCACATCTTCGCGGACATGCCGTTCTTGAGCTCAGGATATGCATTCACGTCGTAGATGACCGTGACGTCGAACTCCTGTTCCTGCCGCTTGTCCGAGATGGAGAAGACGATATCGCCCACCCGGGAGGACGGCGCGACCTTCTCGACCGTACCCTGGTACTGGTTGGACGGGTAGGCGTCCACGGTGAACTCCACCTTCTGGCCGGGCGCGATATCCTTGAGGCCCTTGTCCTCCTGCACCCGCCCGGTAACCCGGAGCTCCCGGGGGTCGATCATGGAGATCACCGGTTTGGGGTCCATGGCCGGGTTCACCAGCTGGCCCGGTGTATTCTCTACCCAGGTTATGATGCCGTCTGTCTTTGCAAGGAGGTTCTCGTCCCCGACCTTTGCGAGGATCTGGTCTTTCCTGACCGGGTCGCCCACCGAGACGTCCAGCTCGGTGATGATGCCCGGGTTTACGGGGTTGATGGAGATGACCGGGGCGGTGATCTGGGAATTCTCGACGTACACCTTGCTCTGGAGGTCGTTCCAGTACAGGATTCCGCCGGTGGCTGCGACGATGACAAGGACCACAAGCCCCCAGAGCATCAGGGGGTTCCCGCGGATCCTCGTTATAAGCTTGGCTGCCTTCTTTTCTTTCTTCTCCGGCAGGGCTTCCCTTACGGTTTCCGGGACCACGGCGGTCTCTTCATCCGTGGTACTCATGCCCGCCGGTCCCCGGCCGCGGCCGCCTGCGTATCGCGCTGATTCATCCGAAGTCGTCTCATGCGTCAGCTCCACTCACTGCTTCTTCAGCTTCGAGGCGATCCATCTCCGCTTTGCAAACAGGACGATGCCGGCGATTACGATGATGCCGCCTGCTGCAAGGGGAGCGAACGAGGGGAGGCTGCCGTTACGGTTCGCGGACCCCGCGGGACCGCCCGTCGCAGATCCGGCATACGGGGAATTCCGGATCCCGCCGGGGGAGGGATCGGCGAGCGTACTGAGATCGAGCGTGGTCGTCGATGACCGGGTGTTCCCCTGCAGGTCCTTCCACTGGATATGTACCGGCACGGCTGAGAGATCGCTTCCGGTAAACGTCAGGGTAAACCGTGTGAAATCATTCGCCGCAAGCGATCCGATCGCATAGTTCTGGTACGGCTCCACCGGTTGCACCGGGGGACCGGTCGAGATGATCATTCCCTGGGCATCGGTGATGCCGGCATTCCCGATATCGCCGGTCATCGTGTAGGCACCGGAAGCGCCCGCCGCGAGGGCTACATTATTGATCACCGGGACCGCCGCAGACTTGTCCTCCCCGATATTCAGGGAGAGGACTGCACACGTGGCATGGACGTTGTCCCCGTTCCGGAAGCTGACATTGAAGATCACATCGGACTGCTGGTGCGGCGTGATGGCGAACGGAACTTTGACCGAAGCACCGGCCGGGATGGATTCGATATACTCCTCCGAGGGGGATATGTCGCTCCCCGGAGAGGATGCTACGATGAGGACATCTGAAATATCGCCGAGCCGCGGGTTCACGACCGTTACATTCACGGTATCCGTTTTTTCGAGGGAGAACGTGTTCGGCTTCATCGAGACGCTTGCCCTCACGTCGGTGGAATCGACCTTGAGTTTGATCTGGGAATGGATCGCGGAGGTACCCCACGCATTGGTCGAGACGGTAAAGAGCGGGAGATATGTCCCGTCGGGTCCATCGGCGCGTATGATAAAGATATAATCTGCGGTGGCTCCCGGCCCAATGGCCGTTGCGGTGCTGAAGGCCCCCCGGTTGACGACATCGATCTGCGGATCGATGAGGTCGGGCTGGGAAACTGCTACGGACGTGTTCGCTGCATTGGTTACATGAACCGTCAGCGTGCCGGTCTCTCCCGGGTAAAATACCCCGGGGGTAATATCGTACCCGGATACATACACGAGCGCCGCCGCATCCTGCGGACTGGGCGCAGAAACGGTGCCGGTGGCCGCTCCCGCAGACGCAATCAGAACCGCCAGCGCGATAAAACCGACTAAAACCATTATTCCTTTCATTTTTTACTGTCCTCTCATTCTTCTCTGCCGATTACGACCCCGTCGGGCGGCCGGAGCCGCCCTTTCGTTTATGTGATCACGAACCGCCGGGTTCCCGGGTCGCGACGATCGCGTCCGTTCCTGCGCCTGTGAGATTCCTGTATAAAAATTACTCACTGGTCGTTATTAAAACCTACCATGGAGTCACTATAATTACCCGATAGTCAGATTTATTGCCCGGCCCGTCCCAGATACCCTCAGGATGCCCAAGGTAGTTCCGGAATACAAGGAGGAAGCGAAGAAGAAGATCCTCGCGGCGGGCTGCGAGGTGATGAGCAGGAAAGGGTACCGGGCCACGACGATGGACGACATCGCAGAACACATCGGCGTGAGCAAGGCAGCGCTCTACCAGTACTTCAGGAGCAAGGATGATCTGGTCGTCGAGATCGTGAAAGCGTTCCCTGCACAGATCCGCGAGAGGACGATCGCGATGTACCCTGCAGCGACCCCGTTCGATGCCTGGGTCGCCGTCCTCGACTTCTACCTGGGAAATAACGAGGAACAGAACGCCCTTTTCTTCGAGCTGCTCTCCCTGATCCCCCGGAACCCCGATATCGCGAAGAGTTTCTCGGCAAACACGTTGTTCATCCTTGAGAAGGCAACGGGCGCGGTGGCCGAACAGGAACCGTGGCTCTTCGCCGGGGGAGACCCCCGGACCGCCGCAATTGCGATCATGAGCCTCCTCCACGGGCTCCGCACGCTCTCGCTTATGGGTGTAGAACGGGACGAACTCCGGGAGCGCGGGATGGAAATCGGGAAGCTTCTTCTCGGGATCAAAAGGGATTTCCCGGCAGGGGAAGGAAAAAAGTCCGGATAAACGCCGGTCGCGGAAGCAGCGGAACCGGGCACACGACAGTCCCGTATCGCATAGGAAGCCCAAACCCTGCCGGCTCATTCCGCCGTTTCCGAAAGAGTTCCTGGACTCCCCGCCCGGCAGATCTGCACCCATATATCCCCGAAGAACTCCTCCTGCCGGAGCGTGCACCTGCCGTCGATGGCGAGGAAGAGGAGCGGGATGAAAACCTCGGGGATCCCCCACTCCATGCGCTCGCAGAGCTCGGCGAGGGTCACCTCCTCCTCGAGCTCCAGGCCTTCGAGATATTCCGCGAGCCGGGCCATCGAAGATTCCTGGAAATCTTCCTCATGGGCGATGCTCACCACTTCATCGGCATCGAAGAGGGCTGCATCTCCGGGCTCCGAGAGCCTCCTCCGGCGCCGCTCCTCCTTCTCGATGTTCTTCAGTTCCAGGATGAGCTCGAAGAGGGTGACCGGGCTCTTCCGCATGTTCTTCCGGTCGAGCCGGCGCTGGATTTCGTGCTCGAGCCGCTCGATGGGGCCGAGCCGGCTGCCGTACTCGATCTCCGAATCGACGGCCCCGCTGAAATCGTCTCCGAAGAGGTCCTCGCCGTCCCCATCCTCATCTTCTGCAGGAACTGCCAGTCCGAGCTGTTCCGACTTCATCCGGAGGAGGGTCGCGGCAAAGAAGAGCGTGCGGCCGGAGAGCTGGAGGTTGAGCTCCCGGCGCCGCTCGAGTTCCGAGAGGAACTTGTCCGTAACCTCGATGATATCGATGTTCCACGGGTCGATCTCCCCCCGCTCCGCGAGCCCGACGAGGATCTCTACCGGGTCTTCGACAACGCCCGGTTCCGGTTCAGGAGTTCCCGGGGCTGGCGGAGCAACGCCGGGGGCTCCTTCCGGATGGCTGTCTCCGGCGACCGGCTTTCCTGATATCAGGCCGTCTTCAGAGACGTCTCCTCCCTGAGCCGGCAGGGGTTCCTTAGCCCCTTCACCCGCCGGGTCAGCCATTCGCCTTCACCCCGGTGACGAAGGTGCTCTTGTCCGGCCGGAGGGTGACGCCCATGATCCGCTGGGCCGCCTCGATCATCGGCTTCCTTAAGGAGACGATGACAAACTGGGACGACGGGGCGAGCTCCCTGACCATCGAGGCGATCCGCTCCACGTTTGCCCCGTCCAGCGACATGTCCACCTCGTCGAAGGCGTAGAAGGGGGCGGGGATGTACCGCTGGATGGAGAAGATGAAAGCGAGCGTGGTCAGCGACTTCTCACCGCCGGAGAGCGAGGAGAGGAGGTGGACCTTCTTGTCCCGCGGCTTGACGGCGAAGGTCATCCCCCCGGCGAACGGATCCTCCTCGTTCTCGAGGACGAGGTGGCCGCTCCCGCTCGTCAGCCTGGCGAAGATCTCCCGGAAGTTCGCGTCGATGGCCCGGAAGGCCATATTGAACGCCTCGTATTTCATCTTCTCAAACTGCTCGATCCGCTCGATGAGGCTCGTCCGCTCCCGGGAGAGCGTCTCCTTCCGCTCGGTCCGCTCCCCGACCTGCCGGTCCACCTTCTCGTACTCCTCGATGGCCAGCATGTTGACGGCCCCGATCTTCCGGAGGGCGCCGTCCGCCTCGGCGATCTTGCCCTCGATCTCGGTGAGGGAGAGGGTCGTGTCCGTCTCCCCGATCTGCTGCCGGAGCATGTCGACCTCTATCCCGAGAGTGCTGATCCGCTCCTCGATGGCGGCTAGCTCTACGGTGATCCGCTCCTTCTTCGCGTCGAGCTTCATGATCTTCAGCTCGGAGTTCTGGATGCCCTGCGAGACCTCGCCCCGTTTCTTCCGGAGCTCTTCGAGTTCCCCGGAGAACTCCTTCTGCTGCTCCTCGAGGGATGCGATCCGTGCCCGGAAGCCGGCTATCTGGTCGTTCGCGGCGGCGACCTCGGCATCGATCTGCCGGTTGCGCTCCTCCTGCCGGGTTCGCTCGTCGGCAAGCTCCCCGAGCCGCGCAGTGAAATGCTGCCGCTCGCGCTGGGCATCGTTGATGTCGGCATCCTTGTTACGCAGCCGGCGCTCCGACTCCTCGATCTCCCTCCGCTTTTTCTCCATCTGCTCGGTGAGGGCCGGGATATTCGTATCGTCGAGACGTTTCTTGATCTCATCGATCTGCCCGTTTATCCCGTTTATGTCACCGGTGATCCGGTCGAGCTCGGTTTCGAGGGCTGCCTGCTCAGCGGCCCCGCCTTTCACTTCTTCCTGCTGGCGGGAGACCGCAGCCTCGATCGTCTGCTTCTCGACCGTGATCGCCTCGAACCGCCTGCTGAACTCCTCGGTGAACATACCATAGCGGGCGACTTTCTGGTCGATCTCGTTCCGGAGCGCCCTCTTGGCATCGACCTCTTCGGCCACCCGTTTCACGCCAGCCTCGATCGTCGCGGCTTCCGCCTGGAGTTCGCCGAGCTTTGCGCGGACCCGGGCGAGCTCGTCGTCGACCGCGGCCCCGAACCCGCGTGCCGCCTGTTTTTTGATCGATCCCCCGGTCATCGCCCCGCTCTTTTCGATGAGCTCGCCTTCGGGAGTGACCATCCGGTACTTCCCGATCAGCTTCCGGGCCCGGTCGAGCGTGTCGACAACAACGGTCGCACCGAGTGCCACGGCGAAGGCCCGGTCGAACTTCGGGTCGTACTCGATGAGGTTGACCGCGTAGTCCACGATGCCGGCCTCTTTCAGCGGGGGGAGCTCGGGGGGTCTCAGCTTGTTGAGCGGGAGGAACGTGGCCCGGCCGAGCCGCTCCTCCTTGAGGTACCGGATGGCGTCGGCCGCGACCTGGTCGTCGTCGCAGACCACGAAGTGGAGCTTATTGCCGGCTGCCACGTTGAGGGCGGTCGCATATTCGGCAGGCGCTTTGCCGAGCTCGGCGATGGTGCCGTGCACCTTCTCCATGGCCTTCACCGCCTCGAGGGCTTTTCCGCCCGACTCCCCCCGCGCCTGCTGGGCGGCCTCGAGCCGGAAGGCCTCCTGCTCGATGTCCCGTATCTCGCCCCTGAGGCGTTCGAGCGTCGTCCGCTGGGCGAACATCGAGCCTTCCAGCTCCGAGAGGAGGCGGTCGAGCCCGGCCTTGTCGGCCTGGAGCCCGGCAACACTCTCCCCGCTCTCGGTGAACTGGGACTTCTTGGCATTGTACTCCTCGTCGAGCTGCCGGAGGAGGCCGGTGAGCCGTTCGAGCTCGGTGGTCCGCATCCGGCTCTTTTCTATGTACAGATCCTGCTGGTGGAGGATCCCCGACCGCTGTCCTTTCTTCTCCTCGGCATCTTTCAGGAGGGCAAAGAGCTGGTCCCGGGCGGCCTCGGTGCCCTCACTGTGCTTCCGGATCTCCGCTTCCAGGTTTTCGAGGGCTGCTTTTGCCTCCGCGACTTCCATCGCGACGTTCGTCCGGTCGATAGTGAGCGTCCGGATCTGGTCCGTGCACTCAGCCACCCGGCCCTCGGCACGCTTCGTGTCCATATAGACCCGGTTGATGACCTCGAGGTTGCCCTCCTTCTCCTTCCGGGTCCGTACGATAGTCTGCTCGGCGAGCTTTATCCCCGCCTTCGCCTCCTCGAGTTCCGCAATCAGCTTGAGGTAGTCCGGCCCGCTCTTTTTATTGATCTGGTCATCGATATCCCTGAGATCTTCCCGCTGGTACGAGAGCTCGTTCTCCTCGAGGCCCCGGTCCGCCTCGATACGGCCGATCTGGATCCGGTGCTCCTCGGTGGAACGCGCAAGCGAGGTCAGCTCCTTCTCGCGGTCGTGGAGCTGGGCAACTGCCCGGCAGTTCTGGTAAAAGACGAGTTCTTTCTGCCACTTCTGGTACTCGAGCGCCTGCTCCCGCTCGCGTCTGAGCTCGTTTGCCCGCCGGTTCAGCTCCAGGAGGAGGAGCTCCTCCCGCTCGATCCGCTCGCGGACGATATCAAGCTCGGAGAGGGACTGCGCCTTCTTGGTGTCGAACTCGGAGACCCCCGCGATCTCATCGATGATCTTCCGGCGCTCGAAGTCGCTCATCTCCATGATGCGGGTGACGTCCCCCTGCATGACCACGTTATACCCGTGCGGGATGATGCCGTACTTCGAGAGGTGATCGACGATGTCGCTCTGCTTGCAGAGACGGTCGTTTAAGTAGTTGTAGCTGTAGTACCCGTTGCCGGTCCGTTTGATCCGCCGCCGGATCTTCGTCCCGTCGGAGAACTCGAGGGCGACCTCGGCCGTATTCCTGCCGGAGTTGAGGTTGATGAGGTCGGTGAGCTTCTCTGCCCGGAGGCTGCGCGAGCTCGAGAGCGCAAGGACGAAGAGGATGGAGTCGATGATGTTGCTCTTCCCCGAGCCATTGGGGCCGGATATGACACTGAACCCTTCCAAAAAGGGAATTTTTGTCTTTTTTGCAAAAGACTTGAAATTGTCTATCTCCAGTTCAGTGATATGCAAAGATCCGGCTCCCTACTTCTTTGCAGGATCCGATTTTTCTTCCTCAGCCGCGTAGATGAGGTCGCTCTGCTTGGCCTTGACGGAGGTCCCTTTCTTGTTCCGCCCATAGCCCGCGGATGCGACGATATAATTCTTGTCTCCGCGCCGTGGCTCGAGCTTCATGGTCCCGTCAGACTGCATTATCATGTCCATCGCAGGCTCTGCAGGCGCAGCCGGCGCATCGGGCTGCCGGCCCCCCTTCCGCATCACGACCGTGCTCGATCCCGCGGGCGCTGCCGTGCCGGCGGGGGCGCCAGCCTGCGGCTGGGCTCCCTGGACAATCGGCCCGCGCTTGAGCTCCTGCCGCGAGCGCTCCTCGGTCTGCTTGGACATCTTCATCGCTACGGACTTCAGGTCGAGAAGTTCCTGCGTCAGGCCCTTCACGAGCGCCTCCATCTCTCTTACCTTCTTCTCCAGGGCTGCAAGCCGGTCTTCGGTTGCGGCCGCGGTTACCGGGTTCTCCATCATCGTTCTCAGGTGCTCCTTTTTCCGATATTCACGAGGGCTGATCTCTGCATCAGACTGGTCTGGCGGGCCCGGATCCCCAAGATGAGGGCCCACACCTCATAAATAATAGTAGTGATCGTCTGATAAGGAAAAAAGGTTTGTGCTTGTGAGTGGTCATCAGACCACGAGCAGGAGGAGAATTTCGAAAATTCTTCGACTTGTGAGTGGTTCCGAAGAACCACGAACACGAGAAGAATGCGAAGCATTCTTCGCTGTCCCGAAGGTTCATCAGAACCTGGAGGGAGAAGTGGCTATCAAACCACGAACACGAGAAGAAACCTTCAGGTTTATTCGATGTCCCGAAAGTCCGTCAGGACTTGAGGGAAGATAGGAGAAATAATGTATCAGATCAAACTTTACGATAAAATCATGTTAATCATGTTTTTTCCCGTAACAGGACTTCAAAATTAAAATCAATGTAATTATAGCAACCGGTAAAATAACCGGCATAGGAGACGGTTGTGTTGTTGGAGATGCTATCACTGCACCAATTGTTAGGTGAATTGGTGGAATTGTGGATTGTATTGGCGTAGTATTTTGAGTCGTTGTTTGATGAACATGGGACGTCGCACTACTACTTGCCGGAGAAAGCTGAATAACGCTATTTGTATCTGCAATGGGTATCGCGCACCCCGGGGTATTGCATGCAAAATCTACGTATGGATGAACATCTACATTATATTCCCCACTTCTAAAATTTTTGACGAAATCCGTAACGTTCGCTGACCACAGATTCGGACCTTCTTGAATGTACGATATTGGAATATTTGGTATCTCAACGTATTCGTTATTGGGGGGGCCAAGATCGCTCTTCGGGTGAGTCTGCCTGATATAGGGAAGGTATACAATGGTTATTGTCAGATTGTCGGAAACCGGCAGATTCGTCGTCCCATTAATAAAAAACACATCCCCAATCGAATGATTTTCGATGGGATCCATGGTGATAAAAGGAGTTGCCGGAATTAAGGTCCCGTTTGCCAGGATCGCACTCCCGCCCGCGTTTACACTACTTGCCTGAACATCCAATCAGAATTAACACCAGAACGAAAAAAACAAGTCTGGTTTTTATTTTATTCATATTTCCTGATCCCATCTGAAGGTTATCATCATTTCCATCCTCTTACAACGGGAAAACCAGAAAAAAAAAGAAACTCTTCGGGATCAGAAGAGTTTATCGGAATATTATATCCGGGAAAACACCGGGATCTGGTCGAAGAACGCTCGCGCTGACTTCCCGATCTCACGCTCCCGACCGACCTTTCGGGTCGAAGAATTGCTCCGCAATTCTTCTCCTCCTCGCGGTCCTGACGGACTGCTCGATAAAAAGAAAACCTCTTACCCTACCGCACCCAACCCTACTGCATATGTCATATCTGGCCAAAACCGATCCAGAAATAGCAGATATCATCGAACACGAGCGGCTCCGGCAGCTCAACGGGCTTGAGCTCATCGCATCCGAGAACCTCGTCTCCCGGGCGGTACTCGAGGCGATGGGGTCGATCATGACCAATAAATACGCCGAGGGTTACCCGGGGAAGCGGTACTATGGAGGCTGCGAATTCCACGATATGGCCGAGAACCTGGCCCGGGACCGGCTGAAGAAGCTCTTCGGGGCCCAGCACGCGAACGTCCAGCCCCACTCGGGGACCCAGGCGAACATGGCGGTCTATTTTGCATTCATGAGCCTCGGGGACACGCTGATGAGCATGAAGCTCACGCAGGGGGGCCACCTTTCTCACGGCTCCCCGGTCAGCTTCACGGGAAAATTCTATAAAGTCGCCCAGTACAGCCTCGACCCGGAGACCGAGATGCTCGACTACGGTGCGGTCGAGGAGATGGCCCGGAAGGAGAAGCCGAAGATGCTTGTCTGCGGTGCATCGGCCTACCCGAGGACCATCGATTTCAGGGCGTTCCAGGAGATCGCCGACGGCGTTGGCGCATACTGCATGGCAGACATAGCCCACATCGCCGGGCTCTGTGCGACCGGTGTCCACCCGAGCTCGGTGAACGTGGTGAACTTCACGACAACGACCACCCACAAGACCCTCCGCGGGCCCCGGGGCGGGGCGATCATGTGCAACAGCGAGTACGGGGCTGCCATCGACAAGGCCATCTTCCCCGGCATGCAGGGCGGCCCGCTCATGCACACGATCACGGCAAAGGCGGTCTGTTTCGAAGAGGCGCTCAAGCCGTCATTTAAGGAATACAACAAGCAGATCGTAAAGAACGCAAAGGTCCTCGCCGAGACCCTGATGGACAACGGCCTCCGCCTCGTATCCGGCGGGACCGACAACCATTTAATGCTCCTTGACCTCACCGCACAGGGCATAACGGGCCTCGAGGCCGAGACAGCCCTGTGCAGGGCCGCAATAACGGTGAACAAGAACACCATCCCGAACGAGACCAAGAGCCCGTTTGTCACGAGCGGTCTCCGGGTCGGCACCCCCGCCGTCACCTCCCGGGGCATGAAGGAAGCAGAGATGCGGCTCATCGGGAACTGGATTGCAAAGGTTGTCAAGGATATCCATAACGAGGCGGCGATCAAAAAGGTCGAGACCGAGGTCAAGGCTATGGCGGGCAAATTCCCGCTCTACCCGGATACCTGAACGGAGCCCTAAAAAAAAAGGTTTGCCATGGGCACGATCATCGATGGAAAACAGTGCGCGGAGAAGCGGCTCGAGATCCTCAGGGAGGAGATCGAGGACGAGGGGATCTACCCCCGCCTCGCGACGGTGATCGCGGGGAGCGACCCTGCATCGCAGATGTATGTCAGGATGAAGCACAAGGCCTGCGAGCGGGTCGGCATCGGGTCGGTGGGCATCGAGCTGCCCGCCGATGCATCCACCCGGACCGTGCTCGATGCCGTCACGCTGCTGAACAGGGACGCGGATATCAGCGGCATCCTCGTCCAGCTGCCGCTCCCGAAACAGATCGATACAGAAAGGGTCGTCGAAACGGTGAATCCCGGCAAGGACGTCGACGGGTATCACCCGGTGAACCTCGGGCACCTCCTCTCCGGAAAACCGCGGTTCGTCCCCTGCACCCCCAAAGGGATCATGACCCTGCTCGCGGAGTACGCGATCGACACCCGGGGTGCCCGGGCGGTCGTGATCGGACGGAGCATCGATGTCGGGCGCCCGATGGCGGCGCTGCTCACAAACGCCGACGCAACCGTGACGCTCTGCCACAGCAGGACCAAGGATCTCGCGGATGAGACCCACCGCGCCGATATCCTCGTCTCTTCGGCAGGAAAGGCACACTTTGTCACCGCGGAGATGGTCCGGCCCGGCGCTGTCGTCATCGATGTCGGCATCAACCAGATCGGCGGGAAGCTTGTCGGCGACGTGGACTTCGACCAGGTAAGGGATGTCGCCTCGGCGATCACGCCTGTCCCGGGCGGGGTGGGTCCGATGACCATCGCCACGCTGATGGAGAACACTTTTGCCGCCGCACGGGAGCAGCAATGCAGAGATGCGTAATCAACGGCATCACAATCGGCGGGGACGCCCCCGTCCGCCTGATGGGCGTCATCAACTGCAGTATCGAGTCGTTCTATAACGATTCCTACGTCCCGGTCGAGAAGGTCCGCGAGACCGCTGTCGCGATGATCGAACAGGGGGCAGATCTCATCGATCTGGGGGCCCGGAGCACCGCACCAAACTCCCAGGCGATCAGCGGGACCGAAGAGGCGCGCCGCATCGACGAGGCATTGAAGGAACTCGACGGGGCCGGTGTAACCGTCTCAGTGGACACGATGAACCCGTGGGTCCTCGACGTATGCCTGAAGCACGGGATCCATGCCGTCAACGATATCTCGGGGCTCTCATCTCCTGCCTTTGCACGGCGGATTGCCGAAGCGGGGCTGCCGGCATTCCTGATGGCCGCCGGCTACCAGCCGGGCGATGCGATCGGTCTCGAAGCCACCATCGGGGCGCTCAGAATCGTGCAGCAGCGATGCGCAAACTGCGGCATCGACAACTACGTCCTCGATCCGGGGATTGGCATCTGGACGCCCCAGCGCACCTTCGATGACAACTGGGAACTCTGCAGGCACTTCGATGCATTCCGCCGGTTCGAGCGGCCGCTCCTCGCGGCGATCTCGCGGAAGAGCTTCATCGGCAGCCTGCTTGAGAAGGAACCGGCAGACCGGCTCGCAGGGAGCCTCGCGGTGACCGCATGGCTCGTGGAGAGAGGCGCGTCGATCGTCCGGACCCATGACGTGACGGAGACCCGGGACGTGCTGCGGGTCTGCGAACGTATCGCGAAGGTCCCATGAACAGCACGTTCTCCGTTATCGGCCTTTCGACCGGGATCATCCGGCCGCTGGATCCGATAGCCGACCGGGTTGCCGCAGCGGCAGAGAAATCCGGTGGATTTATCGACGGGGATATCCTCGTCCTGGCCGAGACCGCTGTTGCAACGTCGGAAGGCAATGTCATCGAACTCGCCTCCGTCGTGCCATCAGCAGAAGCAGTTGAACTGGCGGAGAGATACCGGATGGATCCTCGGGTTGCCGAGGTAGTCCGGCGGGAAAGCGACTCAATCGTCGGCGGAATCCCGGGATTCCTCCTCTGCATGAAACACGGCACGCTTCTCCCGAACGCCGGAGTGGACGCATCCAATGCTCCGCCAGGGTGCGTTACTCCGCTCCCGGATGACCCTGACCGGAGCGCGCTGTTGATCAGGAACCGGATCCGCAGCCTGACCGGCAGAACCATCGGGGTGATCATCGCCGACAGCCGGACCCACGCGATGCGCCTCGGTTGCAGCGGGGTCGCCATCGGCGTCTCGGGGGTACCCGCGGTCATCGACGACCGCGGGCGGACCGACCTCTTTGGCCGCAGACTGGAGGTGACAAAGCGGGCAGTCGCCGATAACCTCTCTTCTGCTGCCGAGCTGGTCATGGGCGAAGCGGATGAATGCACCCCTGCCGCAATTGTCCGGGGCACCGGGCTTCCCATCGGAGAAGATTATGGTGTGCAGACCATCGATGCAGACGAGTGCCTCTTCATGGGCACTTTCCGGCGGGGCAAAAACCAGCGATAACGGGGCGATTTTCCTCCGGGAAGGGATAAAAATTGCTTTCCGGGGGCATCTTTATACCAGCCCCCGGTGCCCGGCGGGGCGGAGAAACGGCAGACGCCGCTTCGGTAATCCGGTCCCGGCAATCCCCGGGTATCCAGCCTCAAGCTACAAATAGGAGGCCCCCCGATAGGATGACCGGTGGTCTCCTATGCCGGTAACAACTGACGAGTTCATGAAAAGCACACCGGGTGCAAACAGCATTGCGGCACTTCTCCGGGAAAACCCGGACAGGGCGTATTCTCTCCACGAGATCGAGGAAGAGATCATCGGGAAGGAGATGAACCGCAGGCTGCACCTCGACGTATTCATCGCCGATCTGACCCTCATCGCACCGCTGCTCTTCGATACCGGGGAGATCGAATGCCGTCGCGTGGAGGGGGTCCCGTATTTCCACTGGTCAGGCTAGGACATATTCTTCAATGGCAGTTCCGGATATTCCTTGCGGGCCGGAAAGTGAAGGAATGTCCGCACCGGTACCGTTTATACCTGCCCTTGAGTTCAATAGGGAATCGTCTTACGGTTTATGCCCATCCGGTCCAGCGCCTGCCGTGCCGAATCCTGCCGCGCGTCCGCAAGCGTCTGCCCGTGGCCCACGAATTCCATACCGTCGCAGGTAGTGAGCCGGACCGTGAAGAACAGCCGGTGGCCGGGACCCTCCCGGGAGACCTCTTCGTAGGACGGACACGGTTTTCCCTCTTTCTGGAAATATTCCTGGAGTTCGCCGATCGCGTTGCCGCAGGTGAATGAACGTTTCAGCGTGTCCCCCATGATGGCATCGACAAATCCCGCCACCTCCTCCACGCCGAATTCGCAGTAGAGCGCGCCGATGAATGCCTCGAATGCACCCCCCGTCATCTTCTCACCACAGCAGTCTGTCGTCCCCATCGTCCCGGGAATGAGGCATGCAAGGGCAGAGGCGTCATACCGCCTCAGCAGTGCGGCAAGTGCCTTGTTCGAGACCATGCAGCTCAACGCAAGGGTCATGTCGCCCTCGTCAAGGACCGGGTCACGGAGGACGAAGAGTGACTGGGCGACGACCAGGTTAAGGACCCGATCTCCGAGAAATTCATACCGCTGCCAGTCTTCCAAAGAAAGATCCCATTGTTCTGAACCGGGGTTGCCGTACGAGGCGTTAAACCGTTTGACAAATGCCCTGATGGCGCGGGCGGGGTCAGCATCCTGCCTGCGAAGCAGGTCTATGAGCCGGGTGTCCCGCTCTGCTGTCATACAGAATACTAATCCGGCAGAGTACTATAATTCTACCGCTTCCGCCCGATGCCCACGCGGCCTTCCTCTTCAGTTATGTGAAACCCGAGACTGTCGAGATACGCTCTGCTCTTCCCTTTCCCGTGGATCAGCAGTTCCACGAGATCCTCCTTCTCGTCGATGTCCGTGTGGAGCCGGAACGAGTCGATGGTCTCCCACGAGAGTCCGGCCTCTTCGGCGATACGGACGTGCTTGAGAAAACTCGCGCCGTAATAGTCCACGCGGAAACGCTTCGGGTCGCGCATGAAGATCACGTTCGTCCCGCCGCCCCGTCCGGGGACGAAGGCGATGTCCTTTGTACTCCCGGTGACCCGCTTGATCGACTCCGCGTCCGCAAGGGGGAGGTCGGCCATGATGATGAACGCCGCGCCGACGATGTCCGGCAGGAGGGAGTTGAGGGTCGCGTTGAGGCCGGCGTTCCCGATAGTGATCTGGATGTCTTCGCTGTCGTAGAGTTCCGTCGCCACGACAACCGGGCTGCAGTTTGCATCTTTTACGGCGGCGATCACGTCCTCGAGCATCGCGCGGGCAAACGCCTCCCGCTCCTCCTTTCCGAGGATGCCGGAGAGGCGGGTCTTGGGGTTGGCGGGCTTATACGGGATGAGGGCGTGGGGACACATTCCATACGTTTTTATCCGGAGACTTTAAAAATGAGGGGGATTTGGTCGTGCCGAAACGGGACCGCGACCATCAGCCGCTACCCGGTTGCAGCAGGCTCCGGCATTTCGGTGGCGTACTTGCCGCGGGGGATGCGGATCTCGAACCGTGCGCCCTTTCCCGGAACGCCATTCTCGACGATAGTCATACCGGTGATCGCGAGGATCTCGCGGACGAGGAAGAGCCCCCAGCCGGTATTCTTCCCGTAGCCCCGCTCAAAGATCTTCTCTTTCTCCGAGGCGGGAATTCCGACGCCGTTATCTTCAACGATGAGAACCCCGTGTCCCCCTTCCTCGAGGAACGTGATCCCTATCTCCGTGGCCTTCCCGCCGTGGCGAAGGGTGTTGTCGAAGAGGTTGTAGATCACCTTCTCAAAGAGGGGATCGGCACAGATCGAAGTGACGCCCGTCGCACCGGTTATCTTCAGCGCCCCGAGGTCGAGATCGTCGTTCATCCTGCCTACAACCTGCTTGACCATCTGCCAGCGGGGTGACTCGACCCCGATATTCTGGTAGTCCTTTGCGAACTGGAACTGCCGGCGGATCTTGTCAATTGCTGATCGCTCTTTCTCAAGATACGAGACGAGTTTCGGATCCTGGATCATCATGCCGAGAAGTTCGTTGTACCCGTTGATTGCCGTCAGCTGGTTAAGGACGTCGTGTCTCGTCACGCTCCCGACGAGGGTGAGTTTCCGGTTGAGCATGGCAAGCGAGTCCAGGGCTTTCCTCGTTTCTGCCGCGGTTGCCGCCAGGCTGCAGAGGTCATCGGAACAGTCCCCCGGCGCCCCCGGCAGGATGCGGTAATCTCCGCCACCGGTAAGCGTTTCGTGGGCTATTGCCGGGTCGCCCCTCCCTGCAGCGAGGAGGATCGGAACGGTATCCCCCCGGTTGCGGACTGCACGGAGCAGCGGCAGGCCTTCCCGGGCATCGCCTTCGGAAAGGACAACCATGACATCCGCGGCCTGCCGGTCCGCTTCGTCCGGCATCTCAGGAACGGGATGCCGCAGGATTACCCGGGCCGGTTGCGGGCACGAGGGTTTCACCCCCCCTCCGGGGATGCACCGTGACCCGGGCGTATTGGTGAAAAGAAGAATCGAGATCATGCCGTGGATACTTCCTGGTCTTCCGGTCCCGCCATGCGATCTGTCCCGGATTCCGTCAATGAGGTACTAGTGCCTGCGGGTAAATTATAACTATTCCCTGTTTCCGGCTCCGGTAGCCATTCGCCGGCGTTCGGATAGTTTTCAATAGATGGGAGTTCATCTTTTTTTATGCAGCGGACACTCACTTTCTCCCGGAACGTGTTCCTGCCACTCACCACCGTATGCCGCAACCGGTGCGGGTATTGTTCCTTCCGGACCCCGGTCGCGGAGGGATGCCTGATGGCACCGGCGGACGTTGAGGCGATCCTGTCAAGGGGTGCAGCCCTCGGGTGCACGGAAGCGCTCTTTACGTTCGGGGAACGGCCGGAAGAAGAACCGGGGTTTGCGGAATACCTGCACCGTGCCGGCTATCCCACGATCATCGATTACTGCGAGGCCATGTGCAGGAAGAGCATCGGCCTTGGCATGCTCCCTCACACCAACGCAGGTATTCTCAGCTGCGGGGAACTCGGGAGGCTCCGGCGGGTTAATGCGAGCATGGGGCTCATGCTCGAGACAACGGCCGGGATCCCGGCCCATGCGATGTCGAAAGGGAAGGTCCCGGCGGTAAGGCTCGCGATGATGGAGGATGCAGGGAAGCTGAAGATCCCGTTTACCACGGGGCTCCTCCTCGGGATCGGGGAGACCATGGGGGACCGGGAGGAGTCGCTGTACGCGATCCGCGACCTTCACCGGCGCTACGGCCATATCCAGGAGGTGATCATCCAGAACTTCTGCCCGAAGCCCGGCACGCCGATGGCACGGCACCCCCCGCCGGGTACGGAGGAGATCTGCGCAACTATCCTGCTCGCACGGGACATCCTTCAGCATGAGATCGCCATCCAGATCCCGCCCAACCTCAGCGACGCAGCGTCGCTCATCCGCTGCGGTGTCGACGATCTCGGGGGCGTCTCGCCGGTCACCATCGACTACATCAATCCGGAGCACCCGTGGCCGGCGATCGATGAACTCAAAAAGATCGCCGGGGATGCAGTGCTCCGTGAGAGGCTCTGTATCTATCCCCGGTTCATCGAACGCGGGTGGTACGACGCCGGTTTGCAACCCCTAATAAACCGGCTCGAACAAACACTTAAGGCAGGGAGCAGTTATTTGTGAAACAGGCTGACCTCCTGTACGCAGGAAAGGCAAAATCGGTATTTCTCTCCGACGTCAAAGGAGAGCTCATCGTCGAATTCCGCGATGACATCACCGCCTTCGACGGCGGAAAGAAGGACGTGCTCAGGGAGAAGGGGAGCTACAATGCCGGGGTTTCGGCCTTTATCTTCAGGTACCTCGAAAAAAACGGCGTCAAGACACATTTTGTGAAGATGCTCGATTCGCGCCGCATGGTCGTTAAGCAGCTCTCGATGATCCCGCTCGAAGTGATCGTGCGCAACCTTGCGGCGGGATCCATCGTGAGGAACCTCCCGTTCAAGGAAGGAACGCAACTCGACCCGCCGGTCATCGTCATCGATTACAAGGATGACTCCCGCCACGACCCCATGCTCAACGACGATCTCATCGTCGCGCTGAAGATCGCGACTCCGCGGGAACTCAAAGCCATCAAAAAGACCGCACTCCGGATCAATGCGCTGCTCTCGGGACTGCTGGCTGCCGATGGTATCACCCTCGTGGACTTCAAGATCGAGTTCGGACGGCTTGGAAAGACCGTCTGCCTTGGCGACGAGATCAGTATGGACTCGATGCGTCTCTGGGACAAGGTCACGGGCGAGTCTCTGGACAAGGACGTGTACCGGTTCGGGAAGGGCGACGTGCTGAAAACGTACAACAGCGTGGCAAAGAGGATCACCGGGCCCGCGGTGCCGGAGGCGCGTGGGAGAAGGGAAGAAGAACGATGAGATTTACGCTCAAAATACGCGCAATAATTTTCCCGCCCGGAGTTGTCCATCCGAAGCGGCGCCCGGGCGGGCGGCGGGAAAGCCGTCTTCGACCCGATGAGCCACCATGGCGGAGAACTCTGATGAATTCTTCTCGTCATCGAGGGGCCTGCACGGACTTTGAGAGATCGAAAGGGCTAATTACGAGAGAGAAAGGTATCACCAACCAGAGGAGATGAGGGGGAGGATAACATGACGAGCGAAAAGACCTGGGACGTGGAGTCGGAGGCCGAGATGCTGAAATGGGCGAAGGCGTATGCACGGAAACACGGCCTCGAGATAAATCCCGATGCAAAACAGGCTGGAAACGTGATCCGCGGGCTCGTGAAGACGAGATCGAAATTCGGGAGGCCGTACTGCCCCTGCAGGATCAGGAGCGGCGATGAAGAGAAGGACCGGGCAATCGAATGTCCCTGCGTCTATCATAAGGACGAGATCTCACGGCAGGGGCACTGCCACTGCAACCTCTTCTTCAAACCAGCGGGCCCCTGAAATTCCATGCCGGGCACTTCTAACAAGGGGTCCCCTGCCTGTACGCGGGTCGCAGGCCTTCCTCCGGTCACCGGCAGGTATCCGCGGATACTAATCCTCGGCAGTTTCCCCGGCAGGAGATCGCTCCTGCAGAACGAGTATTATGGCAACCCGCTGAACCAGTTCTGGAAGATCGCTGATAACCTTCTTGCCGTTCCCGCCGGCCTCCCTTATCTGAGAAGGAGAGCTCTGCTCATGGCCCGGGGAATCGCCCTTTGGGACATAATCCGCTCGTGCTGCCGTGAAGGGAGTGCGGACAACCGGATCCGAAATCCCCGTTTCAACGATATCGGAGCATTCGTCTCACGGTTCCCGTCCATCAGGTTCATTGCCCTGAACGGAAGTACCGCAGGCCGTTTTTTCCGGCAGCTGGATCTTCCCGGGTCGTTGCCATCAGAGATCCTTCCATCCACCAGCCCTGCGAACACCCGTTACTCTTTCGCGCAGAAAGCTGACCGCTGGAGTATAATCGCCCGGTACCTTTAACGATAAGAAGATCTACCGCTCGAGCCTGAACTTCAGGAAGATGACATGGTAAATCGCGTAGAACCCGCAGAGTACCGCTGCTGTATACCCGAGGATCGCGATATACGAGATCTCCCTTGGCAGGGTGATCGGCGAAGCCCACAGGACGAGCGACGACCCGACCACCAGCGATGCAACGACCATCCCGATCATCAGCTTGTCTGCTGCCTTGTCAAGCGCCATCTGGAGTTTCTGGAGGTCAGTGTCCACGATCTCGAGCTTGAAGGTACCCGTCGAGAGCCGGCGGAGCATCAGGTTCACGTTCCGGGGCAGGTCGAGAGCTGCATCGAGGGCCTCAAGCAGGGAGGTCGACGCCCTCTTGATATAGGCCGCGGAGAGGTTGTTGGTATCGGCGAGTTTCATGAGGTACGGCTGGGTCTCCTTCCCGAAATTGAACTTCGGATCGAGCTGGACGCCGATGTCGAGGACCATGATGAAAACCTTCAACAGGAGCATCAGGTTCATCGGTACCTTGAGCCGGTGGCGGCGCATCGATTCGGTCAGCTCGGTGACCACCAGCCTGAAGTTGAACTGGGAGACCCCCTCTGCCTCCCCGCCGCCGAAGTCGTGCATCATGATATAGAGGTCGTCCCGGAGTTCGTCCCTGTCCTGTTCGGCGATGACGATGCCGAAGCCTTCAAGGGACCGGAGCATAAGGTCGATGTCGTCGGTCACCAGCGCGAAGAGGAGATTGATGAATACCTGCCTCTTCTCCGGCCTCAGGATCCCGACTATCCCGAAGTCGAGGAAGACGATATCCCCTTCTCTGGTAACGAGGAGGTTTCCGGGATGCGGGTCGCCGTGGAAGAAACCGTCCTCGAAGATCATCTTGAGGTAGGCGTGGAACCCCCGTACACCGATCTCGTGGGGGTCGAGGCCCATCTCCCGGATTGCTTCGGGGTCGTCGATCCTCACGCCCTCGATGTAGTCCATGACCAGCAGGTGGGCCGAAGTGTACTCCCAGTACACCTTCGGGAACCGGATGCCGGGCTCGTCCTGGAAGTTCCGGGTCATCCGGTCGATGTTGCGGGCATCGCGGGTGAAGTCGAGCTCCTTGACGATCTGCTGGGAGAAGTCCTCGACCATCCCGACAGGGTTGTACACCCGGACCTCGGGAAAGACCGTCTCGATCCGTTCCGCGAGCGACTGGAGGATCCCGATGTCCGTCTCGATGATCTCGGGGATGCCCGGCCTCTGAACCTTAAGAGCCACCCGGGTCCCGTCCTTAAGAACGGCACAGTGGACCTGTGCGATCGATGCGGATGCCACCGGGATCTCGTCGATCTCGCAGAACCAGTCTTCGATGCTGGGGCAGTTCTCCTCGATCACCTTGCGCACTTCGGAGAACGGCAGCGGCCTTGCATGGTCCTGGAGTTTCTTGAGCTGCTCGATGAGCTCCGGGGGCAGCAGTTCCGTCCTCGTGCTCATGATCTGCCCGAACTTCACGAAGGTGGGGCCGAGCTCTTCGAGGGCCAGCCGCATCCGCTCGTAGACGGTGGAGCTCTCGGGCGACTTGCCGCCTGTGGGAAGCCGGAACCGGGCTCTTCCCGGGAAGAGTTTCTCGAGCCCGATGCCAAAGCCGTACTTCCCCAGCACGTCAATGATCTGCGCATACCGTCTGATACGGGTGACCATGTGTACACCTTGGACGTGGTGATACTTAAAAAAGCGTCTTTTTCCGTCAGAGATGATGAAGGTTCCCGGCTCGCGCCTGCCATGGCGCCATACGGTTGACAGGAAAATGGTCCGGGCATCCGGACAGGGTAGGAAGATCAGGATGTGACAGAAGAATGGGATAAAACGGTTCAGGGTTTCCTGAAGAGGACTATCCTGTTGGTATTGGTGCCATGGACCATGTTCCCCACACCCCAGATATTCGAGGTCTTCGTGAACACCTGCTGGTTTATGACGATCGCAACACCGGAGAAGCCTGCCGAGACCCCGAGCGGGACCACGTGCTCTTCGAGGCGGATCGTCTGTTTCCGGATCTCGCCCACTTCGAAGGCTATAAATCCCCCGGGCCGGGTGATCCGGAACAGCTCCCGGAACACGTCACTCATGACGTCAGTCCACCCTTCGAGGGTCCGGCTCATGGTGATCCCTTTCCCAGCCGCCTCCCCGTCCAGGCCGTTGAACCAGCACCGGAGCCAGTTGTCCTCCCGGTACTGGACGATGTCGAGGAAGGGGGGAGAAGTCACGGTGAGCTGCACGGTATTATCCGGGACCTCCGGCGTCCACCGTGCGTCGCCGGTGAGGAGCCGGGCGTTCTTTCCCGCCCTGACAAGGTTCTTCTTCTCGGATGGGGTTACCGTACGCAGCAGGCTCTTTGTCTTGGTCGCGATGATCCGGTGTGTATCCCGGTATTCCGGGGCCTGCAGCCGCTTCCGGTTTATCCGTTCCTGGCTCCTTTGGGATACGGCCTGGTTGGGGGGGAGGGTGTAGACCGAGAAGAACCCGGACGAGTGGCCGGTGAGCCGGTTCGTCGCGATCATCGCGATCCACCGGTCAATCAGATCGTCCCTTGAGCTTGCCCTCCGCCTTGCCAGGTACTCCTTCAGCGCGACAATCTCCTGCTCGGTGAGGGGGTGGTAAAACATCGAGAGATCGATCTCTGAGACGGGCCCTTCGCGGGGGATTGTTCCGAGCCGTTTTATCACCTCCTCCGGATCCGGAGGAAAGAGCCGCGGCTCGGTGATGATGCGGGAGAGGGGATTTGCATCATTTGCGATTACATTCCGACCGGCCAGTCCGGCCTCTATCACCGTGGTCCCCCTGCCGGAGAACGGGTCGTACACCACGTCCCCTTACCGGGTGAGCATGTCAATGAAAAACCGGGGGAGCTGGGGCTTGAAACAGGCCCGGTACGAGACCTCGTGGATTGACGACGCCTGCCGCTGGCGTGAGGTCCAGAATTCATTGATAAACCGGGGAATTGTCAGAGACCCCAAGACCATCTCGTCGGCAATAGTTTCGCGGCCCCCGGGGTTCTTGAAAGACGCAAGGTGCTCGCACACTGATCTGTCGTTTTCCTGCCCCATCGATAGGCCGACTCCTCTTTCATGATCGTTTCAACGGGATACTAAAAATCCTCTCCGGTACCTTTCCGGAGCCGGGTTGCGGGCGGCAGAAATGTTCGCACGGGAAAACCCTTTTCGCCGGGGGGGTCCCGCCCGGGAGCGTCACGCCCGGAAAACTACCCTGAAGGCCCGCACACCGCCTTCTTTATCCCTAACGATGCAATGACAGCCGCGACCCCGCCCGCAATCGCAAAGATGCCGATGACGAACGGGACAAGAGCTGCCGCTACGAGCGGGTGGATGAGGAGCAGGACTCCGAATATCAGGCTGATCGCGCCGAGCACACCGGAGCCCGGGTCCCGCTTCCGGAATGCCCTGGAGAGGTGCGCAACGCCGATGAAGCACCCCCACATGCCGATGAAGATGACGAAGAGCGCCAGTGCAAAGATCGTGCTGAAGAGGGGGAAGGCGAGGATCAGGATACCGGCAACGATGTTGATGCCCGAGAGGAAGATCTTCCAGCCGGCATGGCTTTTGTCGACAGCGATACTCCCAAGCGTGAAGAGCCCGCCAACAAGCCAGTATGCCCCGATCAGCAGGATCAGGAACCCGGTGGTAACGGCGGGAGTCCCGAGGAACATCAGACCTACGATGAGAGAGAGGAGACCCCAGAGGAGTACAAGCCACCAGGGGTACACGTGCACCAGTACTTCAGCGGACAATGCCGATCCAGGGTTATTTTCCGGTTCCGTCATCCAGAATCCCCTGATGATGTGTCGATGCCGGCGGATTTATACTCTGTGAAATCCACACGCCGGAAGACCGGCCCGGGTTCCCGCGGCGTTAATTGCGGACCGTTCGTTTTTACTCCCGTCTTCCGGACTGTTTGATTCGCTGACCAAAGGGCGTATTATGACAAAGAAACTAGATCTGCAGGATGCGACCGCGACTCAGGGCATATGCCGACCTGCTGCGACTGCAGTTCTCTTTTGCGTGGCCGATCCTCTTCGTATCCGGTTACCTTCTTGCAACGAGCGTGTACGGCGGTTTCAGCTGGACCGGCATAGGCCGTGTGGCCCTGATCGGGTTCTTCGGCTTTGAGGCGGGCTTCATTCTCAACGATTATGTGGACCGGGATCTCGATCGAAGGGACGTCGAGAAGGGGAAGCTGACGGGATACTGGCGCCCATTCGGGAGCCGGCCGATCGCCGAAGGGCTCATTCCGGCATCGCACGCACGGGGACTCTTTATCCTGTTTACGCTCATTGCCGCCGGCCTGATCCTCACCTTTCCCCAGCCGCATTCGGTGTATGTCCTCCTGATCATGCTGTACAGCTTCACCATCGAGGTCTTCTATCAGGAGGAAAAGCGGAACCAGAAGTTCCCGTTCGCTCAGCTGATCGGCAGGACGGATTTTGCCCTCTTCCCCGTCGCGGGGTACCTTGTTGCAGGTAAGCCCGACCTGCCCGCGGTCCTCTGGTTTGTCTTCTTCTACCCGTTTGCGCTGGCGCATCTCGGGGCAAACGACCTCATCGACGTAAAAAACGATGAAGCGCGGGGGATGAAGACGATCCCGGTACTGTTCGGCCGTAAAAAAAATGCGTACTGGATAGCGGGTTTCAGCCTGATCCACGGGCTCGCTGCCATCCTCTTCATGACCCGGCTGGGATTCATCGCACAGGTTGGCATCCTCGCCGGACTTCTCCTCATCCTGTACGCAAACTCCGCCATCCTCCGGGAAAAGACCCCCGACGCAACCCTCAGGGTACTCCCGTGTTTTCATGTTGCGATGATCTTATATGCGGTCTGTATCGGAATCTCCGCATTCGGGTGAGAGGCCGGTCGGTACCTATATCCTCAGCAGGCGCTCGTTCTCGCGGAGCCATTCCCTCCGGCGTTCGAAGTCCGGCATGATCTCCCGTACCTTGTTCCAGAACTTCTTCGAATGATCGGGATGGGGTATATGAGCGAGTTCGTGGACCACCACGTAATCGATGATCTCCGGTGGTGCCTGGATCAGCCGCCAGCTGAAGTTGAGGCCCCCTGCGCGCGTGCACGACCCCCATCGCTGACGGGCATCGCTGATCCGGACAGAGACCGGGACAATTCCCGTGGCCATCGAAAACCACATGCACCGGCCTTTGATCTCTTTTTCCGCCTCATCGACATACCAGCGCCGGATCTGGCATTTTATGTCAGGGATGAACGAACGGGGGACGTACAGCCGTTCCCTGCGCTCGATCCCCCTGCCGTTGTCATCGGAGATATGGAGCGGGTACGACCTGCCGAGAAAGAGGAAAAGTTCGCCTTCCGCGTACACATGGGCCGGTGCGGCAGGCCGGCGTCGTATCTCCTCCATCTTCCGGCGGATCCAGGCGCTCTTCTCCCGGATCATCTCTTCGATGTATGCGGCCGGGGCCCCCGAAGGCGCCCGGACAACCAGGGTCGCATCCCGGGTCACCTCGAGCGAAATAGTCCTGCGGCGCGAGCGGATGATCTTTTCGACGGGAATCGTGTCCATGGCAGGCGGTCCGGCGGCCGGTCCCTGGTACACGGTATGCCGGGAACGGATAACTAGGTTTCCGGGATCTGCACCGACCCCGGGTTTACTGCTCCCGCTTTTCCGTTCTTCCCGTCGCTCACGATCTTTCCGTCACGGAGCCGGACGATCCGGTGGAAGTATTCCCTGTGCCAGTCCTCGTGCGAGACCATCACGATCGTCTGGTGCATCTCCTCGTTAATCTCCCGGAAGAGATCGAGCACCATCCGCGAATTCTCCGAATCGAGGTTGGCACAGGGTTCATCGGCAAAGAGGATGTCCGGCTTGTTCACCATAGCCCGGGCGATCGAGACCCGCTGCTGCTGGCCGCCGGAGAGTTCCCGGGGGAGGTGGTCCCGCCGGTCGCACAGGCCGATCTTCTGTAAAATCTCAAGACTGTCCCTCTTCGTCTGTTCTTCGGCCCGGTCCTTCCTGAGCATCGCCGGGATGGAGACATTCTCCATCACCGTGAGGTCGGGCACGAGCGCGTAGTCCTGGAAGACATACCCGAGCTTGTAGAGCCGGAACATCGTCCTCTCGAAGTCGTTCAGGAGCGCGATGTCCATGCCGTCGATAACGATCTTCCCGGAGGTTGGCGCGTCCAGAAGGCCCAGCATGTGCAGGAGCGTTGTCTTGCCGCTCCCGCTCGCTCCGGTAATACCGAGGAACTCTCCTTTTTCAATGGTGAGCGTGATGCCGTCCAGCGCCTTGACTTCGACGCTCCCCATGCGGTAGATCTTCCGCAAATCCTCAATTACGATCATCTCAGGCCCTCATCGCGGTCTGGATGTCCTCGCGCGAGACCTGGTAGGCGGGGACATACCCGGCTACGAGGGCTGCAACAAAGAGGATCAGGGAGTTCGTTACAAGATCCATGGGCGTCAGGTACAGGGTTGCCGACCATTCGGGCGTCACGATGGGATTCACGGACATATACACGGCGAGCAGGAGGGTGAGCGCCATCCCGAGGATGATCCCCAGGATGGCGAGAATGATAACCTGGAACCCGTAGTTGTGCATGATGACTGCCTTGTCTACGCCGATCGCCTTGAGGATCCCGATCTGCCTGCGGCTGTTGATGGTTTTTATGGTTATCACGATGAACAGCACGACGGTGGTTATGATGATGCTCACGATCAGGGAGACCATGTTGATGATCTCGAAACTCTGGAGCGCCCTTCCCAGGCTCTTGGAGAGGAGGTCGGATGTTGTCTGCACCTTTTGCGAGACGCCGTACTGCTCGAGCTCGTCCTTGATGAACGTCTCGGAATACCCGGGCTTCGCCTTGACGGTGATATCGTCTGCATTGTCGGCCGATTTTGGATCAACGAGCGCCATATCCGTCATGGTGACATAGACCGCGCTGTCGGCCTGGCTCCACCCGGTAAAATAGATCCCCTTCACCCGGTAGTCCTTTACGTACCCGTTGCCGTAATCGATCGTGATCGAATCGCCGACCCGCACGCCACCCAGTGATGGCTGGAACTCGTCCTCCTGCCGGATCGAGGGATCTCCAGCGACCGGTTTGCCGATGATTACCTCGCCGGTATCGTCCTGCCCCAGGTAACTGCCGGCGATAATCTTGGTATAAAGCGGGGAGACCAGCTCCTCGTCTTTGGGAGAAATCGCCCTCACCGTGACACCGAGGACACGCTGGCGGTACGTGAGGGTCGCCCCCTTCGAGAAATGGGGGGTTGCCCGTTCCACGCCGGGCATGCCGTTGATGAGGTCGAGCGTTGCCGGAAGGTCGGTGACGTACTGGTCGCCCGTTTTGGGGCTGACGAGGACGTTCCCGACCTCATAGTCCACGACCTGTTTGGTGATGCTCTGGCCGATACCGTTGAAAAGGGACGGCAGGAAGATCATGTTGGTGAAGCACATCCCGACGATCAGGACGGTCAGGATGACGCTCGACCTGCTCCCCCGCTGGAGCGACCGCAGGGCAAGCAGGAAGGCGACTTTCAGTTCTTTTTGTCCCATGGGAACTTCCCGTCACCATTCATCCGGGGAACGTACCAGTACCGGTACGCGAGGAAGCCGATGAGGCAGAGGACAATGAGCCCGAAGATGATGCTGCCGGTCGTGTCTGACGGCGAGACCCGCATGTTCATCTGCCGGGTGAGGGTATGGATGCCCATGTCGTCGGTGTAGGAGATGGTGAGGTTGTACGGGTAATTGCCGCCTTTCATCCCTTCGAGCAGGAAGATGGCCGGGGCGTCGTTCCCCGGCTTGATCTTCCCGATGAATGCCTCTTTGGTCCCGTCGACCGGGAGGTCCACTTTCGCGGACACCTGCTTGGCATCCCCCGTACCGGTGTTCTCTATCCGTACGGTAAGATCGAACGGGGTCTTGTCGGAAAGCCGGGTCGGGTTGGTGTCGACCGAGACGAAGCCGAGCTCCGCTTTGCCTTTCATCATCACGTCAATGCCGGCTGACTCGTTCTGACACACCCCGTCGACGCCCGTGTACTCTATCACTACGGGGATCCGCACAAGGCCGGGATTTGTCGTCTTGTCGGAGAGGAGGACTACGTCCAGACTTTTCTGTTCGCCGGGATTGATTGTCCCGAGGTTGTAAAGATCGGCACTCTCGGGCGCGACGGAAACATTGGTGGTTACGAACTTCAGCGTCGTTTCCTCGGCGAGGGTCTGGCCCTCGTTGGTGATGTTCAGGGCGACCGGGATCTCATCGCCCGGGTTGGCGCTGCCGGTCAGCGAACTCTGCATGACGATGACTGCCTGCCGCTGGATCCCTATCGCGGTGTTCACGTTCACCGGCACGGGATATTTCGTGCTCGTGCCACCGGACGTATCGATCCAGACTTCCGGGTAGTACATCCCGCTCTGGTCCGGGGCGCGGACGGAGAACGTAAGGGGAATCGACTGACCCGGCCCGATCTCACCGACGTGCGAAAAATCCTTGGTGAGGACCCCGATACCGTTTCCTTCGAGGTGGACATTCTCGATATTGACGTTGATATCGGTCGTCATGACGGTGGCGTAATCTCCTGTCGTCAGCTGCCCGGTCTTCTGGCTGACCGAAGCACTCGTGGCTGTATTCTTCACCGTGATGGTGATCGTCCCGAGGCTGTCGGGCATAAGAACGGTGGGATTTACCTTGTAGTCGGTGATGGTCACGGTGGGGATGCCATCAGCGGATGCCGGCGTCACCGAAAGGACGATGAGGGCTATCCCGAACGCCAGGAGTGCTGCACACGCTCTGAACGGTACTGCCGATGGTGAGCGGCCCTGCTTGCTCCCGGAAGGAGATTCTTGGTTTATCATCATGAAATTCCCCGTACCGGTCTCGACCGGCAATGTGTTACCTAAGGTGGATTACCCAAAGGTATTAAACTTACCATTGGTAAGTTATTATTACATACGGTAAGGTGCCCGGGGGACCGCGTTCCCGGCACCCCGCGCGAAACAGGAAAGCAATGCCACGCATTCTCACGGAATACCGGGATGAGGTCAGCAAGAAGATCGTGAGCGAAGCCTACACGCTCTTCCTGCAGAAAGGATATCATGGGACGACCATGGGGGAGATCGCGGAACGGCTCAATGTAACAAAGCCGGCACTGTACCAGTATTTCCCCGGGAAGGAAGATCTCTATGCAGCGGTTGCCGAGCATGGCAGGGACCAGCTTGCCGGAATCCTTGAGAGATCGTACGAGCGCGGCGATCTCCTGGACGGCAGTGCAGCTCTCTTCGATTCGCTGGTAAATTACGTCCCCCAGTTCAACGGCATGTACTCAGAACTGATGCTCCTTGCGGTTCACAACGCAAGGATCCGTGAGCTCCTTGTCCGTGACCGGAAAGAAGATCTGCGTGTGATCGAGCGGTTTATCAACGGGCAGCAGAGACGGGGGCTGGTCTCCGGCAGTCTCGATCCCCGGTCTCTGGCCCTCGCCTGCGATGCCCTGATAAACGGACTGCTCATGGACATCATGATGGGCCTGGATAAGGAAGAGGCAAAGAAGACCTGGCTCGCCGCTGTCGCGCAGCTGATCCGGACCGATTGAACAGTATCTAGGACCGGAGAGAGAGACCATTTAACAGGCAGGTGACGGCACGGTTGTTGTTCGGATTGTCGGGGTCTAGGGGATGGTTTTAAGGGAGAAATAGTGTATAATTCGCAGATTTTTTTAAAGCCACGTGTACGATGCGGTTCTTTTTATTCGAGAACGCATTCATCGTCCTTGCAGTAGTCTTCGTGAATTCCTTTGAGGGGAAGGTTGCGGATATAATCGTAGGAACGGGAGATGATCTCGATGAGCAGCTCTTCGTTCGGGTATCCGGCAACCCAACGCTGTATTTCCTGGTTACTGGGGATCTCGTCGGTATATTTCTGGTAGTCGGTCACGCATCTGTCCCCCGGTTATTCCCCATTTGCCGGTGAGTATCTTATTCCTTCCTCTTGGATAAATATTGCGAAAAATATTAGAGATCGCTACTTGTGGGTAAAATACGCGGTCACCCCGTCCCTGCCGACGGTATCGATCCGGGCAAAACAGACCCGCTCGAACTGGACAACCTTTCCGCACTCAGCCTTGACCGGCGGTTCGCACATCCCGGTCACCTCGCCTTCCGGGGTGAGGAGCCGGCAGGGAATGGAAGCCTGTGCGGGCAGCCACTGGATGATGCGTGCCTTTGCCGCCCGGGCATCCGCGAGCGAGTCACCGCTGTACGAGAACGAAGGGGTATCGCCGTCCCACCCGAGCGCCACGTTGAAGAGGTCCTTGAGCCGGAGCACGGATGTGCCGGGGGTGATCTCGCTCTTCGGGATCATCACCGTACCGTTGAATTCCAGGGTCCGGGTGCCGCGTGCCGTATCTGCCGGGTGCAGCATCGCGTGGGCGGTGCGGTGCGGGGCCCCTTCGATTGTTGCAGCCACGGGATCGGGCACAAAGAAATACCGGTTGGCTACCGGATCGACGATCTTCCGGTTCTCGGCGTAGAGGTTGTCCCAGGAGAAGGAGATATCGACATCGCCGATACCGATCGCGATCATCGCATTCTTCACCGCTTCGGGCGAGATCCCCCGCCTGGCAAGCGCACGGAGCGTCCCGAGCCGGATATCGTCCCAGCCCGTATACGAACCCTCCCGTATTCCCTGCCTCATCTGGGATGTCGAGAGGACGACCCCTTCGATCCCCATCCTTCCATAGTGACGGTAGACCGGGACATTCCAGCCGAAGTGGTCGTAGATATACCGCTGGCGGCGGGTGTTCGCGATATGGTCTTTGCCGCGGATTACGTGCGTGACGCCGAGAAGGTGGTCGTCGGCCACTACGGAGAAGTTCATGAGCGGGTATACATGTGCTTTCACCCGGGGGTGCGGCGGCGAGTCGAGGGTTCTGAACGCGGGGAAGTCCCGCATCGCGGGATCGGGATGGCACAGATCGGTCTTGATCCGTACCGATGCCTCGCCTTCCCTGAACTCATGGTCGAGCATCTTCTTCCAGAGCAGGAGGTTCGTCTCCACCGGCTGTCCGCGGTGCGGGCAGGCCGTTTTAACCGCCTTGAGCTCTTTGAAGCGTTCGTTGTCGCAGGTGCAGACATACGCGCCTCCTTTTCTGATCAGCTCCTCGCAGAGCTCGTAGTAGAGCGGCAACCGGTCGCTCTGGACTACGGTCTCCGTTATCCCGAGGCCCAGCCATGCGATATCTTCCCTGACCGTCTCATAGGCTTCAGGATCGACGCGCTTCGGGTCGGTGTCCTCGATACGCAGGATATAACGGCCGCCGTACTGCTTCACGTACGCGTCGTTGAGCACAGCAGCCCGGGCATGACCGATATGGAGCGGGCCGGACGGGTTGGGGGCAAACCGCATGACCACGCCCCCATCCGATCCTTCGAGATCGGGAAGAACCTTCTTCCGTTCGTGCTTTGCCTCGAAGATGGCGTCATACATAGCCGGGGCGAGCGTTCTGAGTTTCGCATCCCTTTCCTCAGGAGAGAGAGCCGCGACGGCTGCAATCGCTTCCTTTGCGAGCGCCGAGACCTCCTTTGCCCTGCTCCGGAGCTCGGGGCGGGCTCCCATCGCCATGCCGATGACCGCACCGGCCTGCGGTACACCGCCATGCTTCACCGCGTTCTGGAGTGCGAACAAAAAGAGCTGCTGCCGGATGTCCTGCCCGTCCATCCTAAAAGCTCCGGGTCACGAAGAACTCTCCGATATCCATGAGGAGCTGCCGCTCCCTCGAAGCCGGGAGGAGGGCGAGGTGTTTGTTTCCGTCGGCCACCAGGGCACGCGCCACGTCTTTAACCTCATCGATGACGCCGGCCCTGCTGAGCTCTTCGACAGCTGCATCGATATCCGCCAGCGTCAGATCGCGCCGGTATTTCAAGAGGTCGACCCCTTTATCACGCGCCCTGATCGTCAGGAGGGTCTGCTTGCCCTCGCGGAGATCGGATGCCTGGTTCTTCCCGCTCTTCTCGGAAGGGGTGAGCAGGTCGATGACATCATCCTGGATCTGGAACGCGATACCGGTGTTGAGCCCGAAGTCATACAGGGCCTTCACCTGCCGGGGATCGCCGCCTGCGAGGATCCCGCCGATGCCGGCCGCGGCTGCATAGAGGACCCCGGTCTTCTTCCGGACCATCTCCATGTACTCGGACTCGCCGACATCGGAGCGCCGCTCGAAGGACATATCCATAATCTGCCCTTCGCAGAGGTCGGCACAGGCCCGGGAGAGCATGGAGACCGCCTTGATCTTCGCTTCCCCGGTGCCGTGCGAGAGGCAGAGGTGCTCAAAAGCCCGGGCATAGAGGAGATCTCCCGCGAGGATGCCGGTTGGCATGTCCCACTTGGTGTGGACGGTCTGGACCCCCCTGCGGAGCGTATCCTCATCCATGATATCGTCATGGACGAGGGTGAACGTATGGGTGATCTCGAGGGCGAGCGCTGCAGGCAGAAGGTCTCCGGAGCTCCCGGGGTTGACGGCGTCGGCCGCAAGCAGGACTACCGCCGGCCGGAGCCGTTTGCCGCCTGCTGCGAGAAGGTGTGCGGCGGCCTTGTTCAGTTCGCCGGTTGTTTCGACGAAATGCCGGTCGATCATCTGATCTATCTGCTTTGCGACCCCTTCCATGTACTGCACGAGTTCCGACATCGTCGTTTTCTCCTGATTCAGTTGATCTTGACCTTCTGCCCGTTCTTCATCAGGTGGATGTCCGTGTGGGCGGTATAGCCGAGCTCGGCTGCAAAATCCGTGTACTGCGCGGCCGTCTTCAGGGGCCCGTGGGCAGGTATGATATGCTGCGGGTTCAGGAGCTGGATGAACTCGTAGTGGTCTTCCCGGTACGCGTGCCCGCTGACGTGGAGGTCTTCGAAGATCCGTGCACCCGCGAGGTGGAGGTGCTGCTCGACCATGTACCGCTGCCCGAAGTTGAGCGGGTTCGGGATGACCTTTGCCGAGAAGATGACCTTGTCGCCTTTCGCGAGAAGGTACGGCGTGTCGCCCAGCGCGACCCGGGTAAGTATGGATCCCGGCTCGCCCTGGTGGCCGGTGACGATCGGGAGGAACTTCTCTTTCCCGGCTTTCATCATCCTCCGCATGGTCCGGTCAACGGTTCTCCGGTTCCCGAAGACACTCGTCGTCTCCGGGAACGAGACGAGCTTCATCTGCTCCGCGGTGACCGAGTACTTCTCCATGGAACGCCCGAGGAGGACGGGTTTCCTCCCGATCTCGTGGGCGCACTCCGCGATCGTCTTGACCCGCGCGATATGCGAAGAGAAGGTAGAGACGAGCATCGCGTTCTTGTCGTCCTCGAAGCTCGTGATAGTGTCCCGGACAAGGTCCCGGGCAATCCGCTCGCTCGGGCACCGGCCCGGGAGGTTGATGTTCGTAGTCTCGACGATAACCGCGAGGACCCCTTCCTTGCCGATCTGCCGGAGCCGGGCGAAGTCCGGGGGGTCGCCGATGATAGGAGTCCGGTCGAGCTTGAAGTCGCAGGCGTACACGATCGCGCCGTGCGGGGTGTGGAGGACCGGGATCACCGTATCGATGATGGAGTGCTGGCTCCGCACGAACTCGAGGACGAGGTTCTGCGAGAGGGTGTACCGCTGCCCGGACTTCAGGGCGAAGAGCTTGTTGTTCACGCCGAACTTCTGCTCCCCCGATATCTGCTGCCGTATCAGTTCCGTGGTGTACGGCGTGGAGATGATAGGCGCATTGTACCGGTGCGCGAGTTTCGGGATCGCCCCGATGTGGTCGAGATGGCCGTGGGAGCAGACGATAGCCCGCACCGTCCCCTCGACCGCGTTCATCATCGTGTCGTCCGGTATCGCCTTGATCTTGATGAGATCGAGGGAGTGCATATTCTCTATCTCCGCGTCCTCGTGGATCATCACCTGATCGAGGCGGAGTCCCATGTCAAAGATGACAATTTCCTTTCCGCAGCGGACGGCGGTCATATTCCGCCCGACCTCGTCGTACCCGCCCACTGCAATTACTTCGATATCCATTGTTGTATCTCCTGTTTTTCGATTCGTGTCTCGTATAAAAACACGATCCGGTCGTTCCGGCTACTGCCGTATCCGTGCCGGGTTGCCTTTCTCAATCATCTGCCGGGTCCTGCCCGTGATGTAGACCCGCGCCCTGCGCAGATCTGATAATTTTTCGGATCCTGTCAGGAACATCGCTGCTGCCAGTTCCTGCTGTACCGCCCCGATCGCCCCGAAGAGGGCGTCGTCGCTCTTCATGGCGGGCTTCAGGAGGGGGAGCGCCATGCCGCAGAGGTCCGCACCCAGCGCACACGCCTTGGCAATATCGAGGCCGCTCCGTATCCCCCCGGATGCGATGACCGGGCCGCCGGCTGCAAGGACTTCGGTGAGGCTCACTACGGTCGGGATCCCCCATGAAGCAAAATCTTCGCCGAGCGTCTTGAGCCGCAGGTCTTCCCCGCTCCTTCTCTCCGCTGCCCGAACGCTCTCCACTGCTGCCCACGACGTTCCGCCCCAGCCGCCTACATCGATTGCACGGACTCCCGCGCTCCAGCACTGCCGTGCGGTCTCGACGGACATCCCGCAGCCGGTCTCTTTTACGATGACCGGCAGGGGCTGCGACGAGCAGAGCTCGCCGATCGCCGCGAGGCAGCCCGAGGCGTTGTGGTCCCCTTCCGGCTGGATCGCTTCCTGCAGGAAGTTCAGGTGGATCGCTATCGCGTCAGCCCGGATCATCTCCGCGGCACGCACGGCCCATGCTGTACCATGCTCCCGGAGCTGGACCGCGCCGAGGTTTGCCATGAGGAACGCAGAGGGCGCCTCGTCCCGGACGACCGAGAACGTGTCGGCGAGCGCGGGATCCTCGAGCGCAGCACGCTGGGAGCCCACTCCCATGCCGATGCCGAAGCGCTCGGCCGCCCGTGCCAGCCGGGCGTTCACCGCCTTCGTACCCGGGTGCCCGCCGGTCATCGCCGAGATGAACAGGGGAGACGAGAGCGTGCGGCCGAGGAACCGGGCCCGGAGGTCGATCGCCTTCATGTCGCACTCCGGCAGGGCGTTGTGCACGAGCCGGATATCGCCAAACCCGGCGTCACCGCTCTCGACATCCTCTTCCGCGCAGATCCGGAGGTGATCGAGCTTCCGCGACGACGTATACTGCCGCTTGTCTCCTTTCATCGTACCGTTCCCTTCACGCGTGTCCCGCCATGATCGGCGCCGGCCAGGAAGTCCCCGACCCGCGATACATGGAATATTTCCGACCCGATCCCCGCCGCAGCGAGTTCGAGCAGCTCATTGATCTTCCCTCTCATTCCACCGGTTACATCGGTATGTCGCGAGGAACTGATAGGGAGTGTGTTTACCGTTTCGGAGCTGATCTCCGGAACAACCTGCCCCCCATCCAGCACTCCCGGTACATCGGTGGCGAGCCCGACGCGGTCGATCCTGAGGCCGACCGCGAGGTACCGGACGATCTGGTCGCCCGATACGATACAGGCCCCGCGGGAGAGGTCCATCACCACGTCGCCGTGGATCACGGGGACCATCCCCAGCGCAAGCATCCTCTCAAGATGCCGGCATTCAAATGCAATAAGCCTGCCGTTATCTGCCACCGCCGTGTGCAGCGGGTGGATCCCCACGGCGGGGACTCCCCGGTCCCTGAGGGCCCGGACCACCGCGTCATTGAGACCGCTGACCACCCGGTTGGTGACGTAGATCCCCTCCGTCCCGCCCGGCGCCGCACCGGTGTCGAGGTGATACCGTTTTGCCTCCGGGTGCCCGCAGGACCCGGCGCCGTGGACGATGACGATGCCGTTTTCCGTACCGGCCCCGGCGATCGCGTCCGCGATGGCGGCGAGCTGGTGCCCGTTCACCGTGCAGCCGGCATGTTTGTCGGTTATGACGCTCCCGCCGAGCTTGAGCAGCAACCGGTCAGACATTCTTCTCCTTCCTCGCTCCTTCAGTGTCGATGGTGGTGACGATGGCGCGTGCCTCGCAGGCCTTGATGGCGCCCGCGACCCGGTGTTTCAGCTGCTTCGCGCAGAGGGCGACCATGCACCCGCCGCCGCCGGCCCCGGTTATCTTCGCACCGAACGCCCCGGCGGCGCGGGAAGCGAGGGCCATCCGTGCGAGCTGGGGGTGACCGACACCGAGAACTTCGAGAAGTGCATTGTTCATGTCCATGAACCGGCCGAGTTCCCGTGGGTTATTCAGGTGGTGGATCGCGCTCATGCTCACGCCTTCGATGGCATCGAGGACCGGATCGACGATCTCGGGGTGAGTTTTCTTCAGCTCTGCGACCTGCTCTACCATTTTCGATGTGCTGTGGGAGACGAGCGAGTCGCCGATGACAAGGTGCAGGTTCGTGGGGGGCAGCCTGCGCCGGGCGCCACCGGAGATGAGGACGATACCGCCGTAGGTGGCGACCGTGGTATCGGTCGGGCTCGCCCGCCCTTTCTGGACCTTCTTCTCTATCCCGAATGCGAGGTCGGCTATCTCCTCCCGGGTCCTGTTCAGGGCGAACTCGTCGTTGATTGCGGAGAGGGTGGCAACGGTGACTGCCGCCGAAGATCCCAGTCCGGACGAACTCGGGATCTGCGAGTTGATGTACACGCTGCCGGCAACGCCGAGTACCTCGAAACAGCTGTCGATGTAGGGGGACTTTGCACGGACGGGCCGCTTGGCCTGCCGGACCGTCACGTAAACCCGGGGCTTGATCGCCATCGCGATCCCCGGCTTGCCATAGACTACCGCATGTTCGCCGAACAGGAAGACCTTGCCCGGCGCACTCCACGTTGCCAACCTACATCACCGAAATGGCCGCGTATCCCACGACCTCGCGACGGTCTCCCGTCACGTCCCCGCTCGTCGCGTACTGGATGAGCCGCGCAGTCTTTGCCCCGAGCCTTGCGCACGCGAGCACCATCACCGCTATCGGCCCGTACCCGCATGCCGTCACATCGCGTTCGCCGATCCGCCGGTAAAACTCCTCCACATCGAGCTTCACGAGGGATTCTATCGCATAGATATCGTTGGTCTTTGCCGTCTCGTGCCGGACATAGTGCGAGAAATCGCTCGACGCAACGATCCGGATTTCCCGTTTCGTCCGCTGCACAGCCGCGACGATCTTCTCCGCAAGCATCCGGGCGCTGCCCATGTCCTGCTGCCCCATCAGGACGGGTGCGATCCTCGCGCCGGGAAACCGGTGCCGGATGAACGGCACCTGCACCTCGATCGAATGCTCGTTCCGGTGCGAGGCCTCGTCGGTCTCGATATCGAGAGCACTGACGAGCTCCGTATCGTTTTCCACGACTCCGATCGGCGTTTCCCAGGGAACCTGCGAGACGCAGGTGAGGTACCCCCGGTGGGACGGGCCGACGACCACAAATGTGCCCGAAAATGCCGGGGAGATCGTGGAGAAGGCACTCGCGGCGACTTCTCCCGAGTAGATGTACCCGGCGTGGGGCGAAACGATCCCAAGGGAGTTGCCGGTTACCTTCGATTCCCCGAAGAATTTCGCGAGGAGCTGTCCGAGATGCGCGGGATCTCCCGGATAGAACATGCCGGCCACGGCGCATGCACGCATCTTCATCGAATCAACCCTCTGGTCGTTCTCTTATATCTAACGATCGGTCACCGGAAAACGGGCGAACGGGGTCAGAACTCAGTCTCGAAATCCTCGGGCGTGAGCGCCGTCGAGATACCGCGGAGCCTGAGCATCTCGCGGGTCAGCAGGAAGTAGATCATCGAGAGCGCCTTGCGTCCCTTGTTGTTGGTCGGGATGACGAGATCGACGAACTTGGTCATGTTGTTGGTGTCGCAGAGCGCGACGACCGGGATCCCGCACTGGACCGCCTCGTTGATGACCTGCGCATCGCCGATCGGATCGGTGACGACGATGGCTTCCGGCTCGATGTACCCGTCAAGGACGGGGTTGGTCAGGAGGCCCGGGATGAACCGGCCCGTAGCCGACATCGCGCCGATCGTCTCGGCAAACTTCCGTGCCGGGTACTGGCCGTACTGCCGGGAGGTGACGACAAGGATGTTCGGGGCCTCGTACTGGTTCAGGAACTTGGCCGCGGTCTTGATCCTCGCGTCGGTCTCGCGGATGTCGAGGATATACAGCCCGTCCCCGCGGACGCGGTAGATGAACTTCTTCATGTCCTCGCTCTTCTGCTGGGTGCCGATGTGGACGCCGGCTGCGAGGTACTCCTCGACGGGGATGAGCGGTTCTTTTAGTTCGATTTCCATTTCGTTCATGGTGGTCATATCTGTTCCTCTATGCGTATCAGTTCGTTCAGTTTTGCAATGCGTTCTCCACCTACCGCACCGCATTTCAAGAAGATGCAGGAGAACGCAGTCGCGAGGTGCGCGATGGTAGTATCCGTGGTCTCCCCCGACCGGTGGCTCATCACCGTATCGAGGCCGTGGGTGTGGGCGAGACGGACCGCCTCGAAGGTATCGGTAAGCGTCCCGACCTGGTTTGGCTTGATCAGCACGCAGTTTGCAGCGTCCTTCTCGATGCCCTGGAGGATCCGTTCCACCTGCGTGACGAAGATGTCGTCCCCGCAGACGAGGCACCGGTTCCCGATCTGGCTGTTGAGGTCTGCAAATCCCTCGAAGTCGTCCTCGCGGATGGGATCCTCGATATAGACGAGGTTGTATTTGTCCACGAGCTCGGCCAGATAGCCGACCTGGTCTTCAGTCGAGCGGACCCGGTCGCGGTACTTGTACCCGTCGCCGTTCCACAGCTGGCTTGCCGCGACGTCGATTCCCATATCGACCGTGATATTCAGCTCGTCGGCAACCATGCCGATCGCCTCGGCGATGAGCTCAAATGCGAGGGCATCGTCGATCTGCGGCGCCCATGCACCCTCATCACCCTTGCCGGCGGCGATCCCGCGTTTCTTCAGGAGGGCCTTGACGTTCCGGTGAACGGCGGCGTTGGCAAAGACCGCCTCCTCCGCGCCTGTCGCGTCCCCGGGCACCACAAGGAACTCCTGGATCTCGGTTGCGTTTTCTGCATGCGCCCCTCCGCCGATGATGTTCCCGAGCGGGAGCGGCATCTCCTTGGCAAACGCCCCGCCAAGATAGCGGAAGAGCGGGAGATCCAGCGCGGATGCCGCAGCCTTTGCGTTTGCAAGGGAGAGAGCAACGGCGATGTTGGCGCCGATATCCGCGAAGTCGGCCGTCCCGTCGATATCGCGGAGCTGGTCGTCGAAGCTCTCCTGATCCGCCGCATCCATCCCGATGAGCGCGGGGATCACATTCTGGATCGCGTACTCCACCGCTTCCTTCGGGGGCTTTACCTTAGCCTCGAGCGAGCCGGTGCTGGCCCCGCTCGGCGCGGCAGACCTGCCGAAACCGCTTCCGGTGTAGATATCGGCCTCGACTGTGGGGTTGCCCCTGCTGTCGAGTATGGTCCGCAGCTCGATTACCTCGATGGTCGTCATCGTCCTCTACTTCCTCTTTACCGTAATGGGAATGGTGTGGCTGTTGAACTCCTCGATGGCGATCTCAAGCGGATCGATCCGTGTCGTGGTGATAAGTAACGGAGCACCCATTGATATCTGCAGAGCCCTTGCTCCAATGATTCTCGCCCGTTCATACCGGGTGTACGTTTGCGTCTGCATTCAGTTGTCCTCTGGAATGATTCTGCTCTGATTCAGATTTCTTTTATTTTCGGTCGTGAAAATATGGGGTCGCTGAGATTCGAACTCAGGTCACTGCGTCCCGAACGCAATAGGATGGTCCAGGCTACCCTACGACCCCGCGGTCATGGTGGTTTGGTCTACTGGTACGGGTTGAGCTCATCGATGATCTCTTTGTGAGTCAGGAGCATGCGCCTGCAGCAGTACCGGGTAAGTTTTAGATCGTCGAGGATCTTCTTGGGATCCTCGCCTTTCTCCCGACGTGCCTTGAACTCTTCCCAGGCTGTGGAGATGGGTTTTCCACAGGTGAAACATCGGACGGGTATCAAGATTTTTAACCTCTCATCATATCTTTTGACTTACCGATAAGACTTTTGGAACTTCTTGCGAGCGCCGCGGCCGTGAGGCTTCTTGGTCTCTTTCTGGCGCGAGTCGTTGACGAGGAGCGTCCGGTCATAGGTGAGATAGATATCCTTGATCTGGGGGTCGTTGTGCCAGAGGAGGATGCCGCGGGCGAGCGCGGTCCTGACCGCTTCTGCCTGCCCCATGACGCCGCCGCCTGCCACGTCAATGGTCACGTCAACCCCGTGCAGCCCGTTCGGGTACAGGAGGATCGGCTCGGAGATCTTCATCCGGGTGACGTCGCTGCCGTACTGCGCGAGCGGCACTGAGTTGACCCGGATCACGCCTTTCCCGGCCTTGAGGGTGGCACGGGCGATCGCTGTCTTGCGTTTTCCGCTTGTATTGATGATCTTTACCATGGTGGCCACCTTAGAACTTCGCTCCGAGGAACGTGCTTACCGCGCCGAGCGTGACGTGGTTCGGGTTGTTCAGACGGTTCATATGAGCCTCTTCGGGCACTTCCATCTCTTTTCCTGCAAATTCGACCGGCACGCCGACATAGCACCGGATGAGCTTCATCGCTTCGACACCGCGGGGGCGCTTGTACGGGAGCATGCCGCGGATAGTCCGCTTCATGAGATGGTCGGGCCTGCGGGGGACAAACGGCCCCCACCGGTTCCCGGAAGCGCCGCGATCCCGCTTGTGCCGGTAGTTCGCGAGCACCCGGGCGCGGCTGCCGGAGATGATCGCCTTCTCTGCGTTGACGACCGCTATCTCCTCGCCCGCGAGCCCGCGCTGTGCAACGAGGCTTGCAAGGCGCCCGAGAAGGAGGCCGTCACCGTTGATTACTGTAACCATATCTTCTTCACCTCAGGATCCGGACACCGCTCCCCTTGGGGTTGTCCTGCAGGAGCTGCTCGATCGTCATGCACTGTCCCTTGGCGTCGGCAATCTTGCTCGTGGCCGAAGCCGAGAAGTTCAGGGCTGCAACCCTGACGGACTGCTCCAGCACGCCGCTTCCCAGCACCTTGCCAGGGACGATGATGGTCTCGCCCTTCTGGGCATAGCGGTTGATCTTCGACAGGTTGACCTCCGCATAGTTCCGGTTGGGGGTCTCGAGCCTGCTTGCGATCTCGCGCCAGATCTTCGCCTCATTCTCCCTTGACGTGTTCTTCAGGAGCGAGATAAGGGTCGTGAGACGGGGGTTCGTCTTTTCCACGGTTCTTGTCATTTCTTTTCATCCCCTGATATTTCGCCTAACTGTTTCTCCAGTTCGTCTGCCTGATCCCTGATGTGGTGCAGCGCACGGTTCATGATCTCTTTTGCCGGCATAGAGCCGTCGCTCTCGACCACGAAGATAAACCGGTCGGGTTCGGCGGTGATCCTGATCGCCGGCTCTTCCCCGATACCGCTCGACAGGCAGGCCCGTTCGCAGAGCCGGCACATGGAGCAGTCGGAGAGCTTGCCTTCCACAACCCGGACGTTCTTCCCTTTTGCCTCGAGGACGTCCCGGGGGCATTCCTCGACGCACATGCCGCACGCGTCGCAGATATCGCTGATCGCGATGGCAGGCTGGTTTTTGTACCCGCAGACAAGGGTCGGCTGCCACTTGGCATGGACCCGGCCGGTGTTGAGGGTTGCCTTTGCCTCGAGGACGAGCTTCTGCCCCTTCGTGAGCTTCACGACGGGGATGTTCTCGTGCACCGGAATCGCCTTCGGATCCTGCGGGATGAGGTCGCTCGACATCACGGTCTTCGGGCCTTCGGCACTGAGGGTGAAGGTGACCGTGCAGGCCGGGCACCCCGCCCCGCCGCATTCGCAGGCCTCCTGGGTCCGGTAGCTCGAAAGGTCGGTCCTGATGGGGATGAGCCCGAGCCGGTGTGCCAGCATCTCGTCGAAGAGTGCACTCGTGTTGTCGTAGATGCGCACGTCCTCGATGGCGAGCGTCGGCACCTCGCCGATCATCGCACGCCGGAAACTGTTGGCAAACGCCGGGGTCGTTCCCGAGAGCGTGAAACGTGCGAGGGATTCGTCCAGACTGGCGAAAACGATCTCCATCACACTCTCCTTCCCCGGCGGCCGCCTTTCGGACGGCACGAATCATGGGGAACCGGGGTGACGTCTTCGATACGGCCGATCCGCATCCCCGCCCGGGCAAGCGCACGGATTGCCGCCTGTGCGCCGGGCCCGGGGCTCCGCTGTTTTCCCTGGCCGGGGGCGCGGACCTTGACATGGACGCCGACGATGCCCTTCTCACGGGCGACCTGGGCGACATTGGTGGCCATCTGCATGGCCGCATAGGGCGAACTCTCGTTCCGGTCCTGCTTGACGACCATCCCGCCGCTCGACTTGGTCACGGTCTCCGCCCCCGAGAGGTCGGTGACGGTGATGATGGTATTGTTGAACGATGCAAAGATATGTGCAACGCCCCACTTCTCCTTCTCGTTTGCTGCCATTATCTTCCTCTCCTCTCATAGCCGGAACTTGGTGCTGCCTTCGGGGTGGAGGCCGGTTTTGCAATCCGTTCCTTCTCCGGGTGGGAATCAGAGACGAACGGCGACTTGCCGTAATAGGAGATCTGGGTCTCCTCCGCACGGGTGACACGGTACCCGGGGATGCTCGTGCGCCTTCCGTTGACTGCGATGTGGCCGTGTGTGATCATCTGCCGGGCCTGTTTCGGCGAGCGGGCGAGGCCCTTGCGATAGACGAGGGACTGCAGCCTGCGTTCGAGCTGGGCCTGGACCTTGAGCGAGAGGACGGCGTCGATGTCTGCGTCAGCGCCGAGGAGCCCCAGCCGCTGCATGGACGTTATCAGCTCGGCTTTCTTTGCCTCGAAGAGTGCCGTATCGGCGCTGCCCGACATGATCGCCAGGAGCTCCCGGGCGCCCTTGCGGTACTTGCGGAGGATGCTCTGGGCTTTCCACACTTCACGCTTGTTGCGCAGCCCGTACTCGATGACGAGACGTGTCTCTTCCGCGATCCTCGTCTTCTCGAAGGGGCGCTTGGGGGTCTGGTAGGACTTGTGGTTCTTGCCTGGGTATCCCATGGTTATACTCCCTCTTTCTTCCGCTTGACGCCGACGGTCGTCCCGGTCCTGCCGGTCGATTTGGTGCGCTGGCCCCGTACCTTCTGGCCGGTCTCGTGCCGGATGCCCTTGTAGCACCGGATCTTCCGCATGAGGTTGACGTCCTCGTCCTTTGCAAGGCCGACGTCAGCGCCGATGAGGTGTTTTGCCTCGCCGGTGTAGACGTCTTTGGGACGGTTCGCCATCCACGACGGGATCTTCGATCCGTACTGTTCAACAGCGGCGCGGATACGGCTGACCGATCCCTCGTCGAGCTTCCCGAGCTTTGCCAGTTCGTCGACTCCCGCCATCCGGGAGATTATCGAGGAGGTGTGCCTCCCGACGCCTTTTATACCCGTGAGCGCGACTCTCACCGACTTGGTACCGTCAAGGTCGGTGGTGCCAATCCTTACGAAATACTTTATCTCTTCTTCCTGTGCCATCCAATCCCCTCGCAGTTGTGAGATTTTCTCTTGAAGCGCTGAGGGAGGGATTTGAACCCTCGAGTCCTTTTGGGACACAGGTTTAGCAAACCTGCGCCATACCAGGCTTGGCTACCTCAACAGAGGAATCTCGCATCTTTGTACAGACACTCGCAGCGATATCGCTGCTCCATGAATGGTGCTTTATATTATAGTAGGGGTTGGGTAATAAGTGTTTGTGTGATGGAGCCCCGACAGGAGGAGGGGCGACATCGAGAAGAATTCCGGAGGATTTCTTCGATTTGAGCTCAGACCCCAAGAGGAGGGGCGACATCGGGAAAACGGGGGTCGGGCGGTGTACTTTTGTTTTCCGGGCCGCGTTCGCCACTGCCTCGCCACACGGACCCGGCTTCATGCATTTGGCACGTGATATGCCAGACACCAGAATAACCCGCTGATCGGACGGGACGAAACGTTATTACGGATATCGCGATAAGGGAAGGACGGGTGGAGCATGGGGATCAGACTGAAGAGGGTGTACGAACCGTACGATCCGGAAGACGGGTACCGGGTTCTGGTCGAGCGCCTCTGGCCCCGGGGGATTTCAAAGGAACACGCACGCGTGGACCGGTGGGTGAAGGACGCGGGGGCCAGCCCTTCGCTCCGGACATGGTTCGGCCACGACCCGGCGCGATGGGAGGAATTCCGGAAGAGATACTTCGCAGAGATGCGGGGGCGGCCCGGGGTGATGGAGGAACTTCGTGAGCTGGTTGTATCGCATGAAACCGTTACGTTCCTCTTTGCCGCCCGCGACACCGTACACAACAATGCCGCAGCCCTCAGGGAGTTCATGGAAATCAAGGTCTGACAGGTTCCGGTCCTGAAGATCGGCCCTGCGGCACGGTCAGCGAAGATCGGACGGCAGCAGGCGACCGAACCGGAGAAACGGCGGCGAAACAGGAAAGGGTCTGCTACAAACGCGTGGATCGGTTTTTCCTGACAAAACGGATCTGATTGCAACCGCCTCAGACGCTTCCGGAATACAATACCCATAATACCTGTTGCGATATCACCTGTACTCGGAGTACCAGCCATGAACCGCCCTGCCCTTCTGATCATCGATATGCAGAATGACTTTGTCCTTGAAGGAGCCCCCCTCAGGGTCACGCAGGGGGAGATCGTGATTCCGAAGATCCTCGAGATTCTTTGCGAATTCCGGAAGAGGAAGCTCCCGGTCTTCCACATCCTGCGGATCCACCGGGCAGATGGTACCGACGTGGAGATCCACCGCCGGGAACTCTTCCGGAGACACCCGTTCGCAGTAGAGGGAAGTTCCGGGGCCGCCGTTGTCGACGCGCTCACGCCCCTGCCGGGCGAATACGTTGTTCCCAAGACCCGGATGAGCGCCTTCATCGGGACGGGACTCGATCTGATGCTCCGGAGTCTCGGCGTCACGGAACTGGTTATCACCGGGATCCAGACGCCGAACTGTATCCGGACGACCGTATTCGATGCCGTGGCGTACAACTACCCGGTCGTCTTTGTCGAGGACGCCATCGGGGCGCAGAATGAAGGGATCCACGCGTGCAACACCCGGGACATCGCCAATATTGGCGTCAGGATCGTGAAGACGCAGGATATCGCCGGGCTGCTCGACTGAGGATCGCGGCAGCCGGAAGGAACGGGGATGCTCTCGGCATACGAAATTGCTCTCGCGGGACTGGCCGCATTAGCCGCCGGAATCATCAATGCCCTTGCCGGTGGCGGGACCCTGGTCTCGTTCCCCGCGCTCATCGCGCTCGGGATACCGCCGGTCCCCGCAAATATAACGAACACCGTTGCATTATGCCCGGGTTACCTGGGAGGGGCGTTTGCCCAGCGTCAGGATCTGAGGGGCCAGGGACACCGGATCCGGGTCCTGCTCCCCTCCGGTATCGCCGGAGGTATCGCAGGGGCGATCCTTTTACTGTACATCCCCCCGGCGGTTTTCCGCGTGCTCGTCCCCTTTCTCATCCTCCTTGCGGCGGCCCTCATCGCGGTGCAGGACAGGGTCCGTACGTGGGTGGAAGGGCATTCCGCCGGCGGGAAGACAGGTGAAGGCAGGGACAACCGTGCAGTCGTCCCGCTGGGTCTTGCAGCGGTCTACGGAGGATATTTCGGTGCAGGGCTGAGCGTCATCGTCCTTGCCGTTCTCGGGCTCTTCTTCGATGACAGCCTGACCCGGCTCAACGCGCTCAAACAATGTGTCTCGCTCGGCGTAAACGTTGCCGCGGCCGCGTTCTTCCTCTTCTCGGGCCTTGTGGTCTGGCCTGTCGCGGCGGTCATGGCAGCCGGGGCGCTTGCCGGGGGCACAATCGGCGGGAAAATTGCCGGCCGGATCGATCCGGCCCGGCTACGGTGGACCGTTGTTGTTATCGGCTTTGCCGTGGGTATCTTCTTCCTCGTCACCCTGTGAACCGTGCAGAATTCGTGCACCCGGTGAGCCCCGGCAGAATCGCAGAATTGCGGACGTGCGGCCGCCACAGGATCCCCGCCTGCAATGACCCTTCTTTAGAGATACTCCGAGGATACACTAAAAAAAATACGCTGAAAAAGGGGCGAAGTCTACAGCGCATTCACGAGCGAACTGCGGGTCACGACCCCGATTGCCTTGCCCTTGTCGAGCACCGGGACAGCACTGATGTTCTTCCTGATCATCAGGTCGGCAACCTCGCCGACACCCGCAGTCTTTGCCACCGAGACGAGGGGTACACTCATGATGTCCTTGACGAGCAGGTTCCGGATCCGGTGGTCCTGGTGGTTCTCCTCTACCTGCTTCCGGAATTTCCGGAGGGCAATCGCCACGTCGGTCTCGGTTACAATGCCGGTGATCCTGTCGTTCTCGCTCACGACGAACCGATGGATATTGTCGTCCAGCATCCTCCGGCGGAGATGGACGACCCGTTCATCTGCTGCTATCGGAAGGATCTTCTCCATCAGGGTGTCGAGCGATGCATCCGGCCTGAGTTTTTTCAGGATATCCGAAGCGCTCACCTGCCCGACCAGGCGGTGATCTGTGTCGTACACAACGACGAGCTTATAATGCTGGAGGAGCGGGACAGCCACGTTGATGCTCTCGTCGGGGTACACGCTGGTGAACTCCGGTTCGACCACGCTCGCGACGTGGATGGCGGTTGGCGCAATGCCGGAATTCTGCCTGCTGCCGAGCTTCCGGGCAATTGCCTGCCGGGAGACGGTCCCGACGACCGAGTTGCCGTTGAGTGCAATGAGCGGATCTGCCCCTTCCGCGAGCATCTTGTCGAGCGCCTCCGTGATCTTTGCTGATTTTGATATCGTGGTTGGTCTGGCCATCACATCTTGGATTGTGAGCTGTTTTGTCATTTCGTCACTTCCAGAATTATATCATCGCGTTTGATTATTCCCAGAATCTCATCTTTTTCTACGACAACGAGGCTGTTGACGTGGTACTCCCGCATTGCCGCCACGGCTTCGGACACCGAGGCATCCGGACCGATGGTGACCGCGGGGTGCGACATCACGTCCTCTGCTATGACCGTTGCCCTCACTACATACCGGTACAGTTTGTTCCCGGCATGCTCCTCTTTCCGTAAAAATACCACATCTTTCTCTTCCTTCCCCGGTCTCCGGCTGAACGGGTCGAGGAAGGCGAGGTTCGTTTCAGTGATGACGCCCGCAAGCGTCCCGTCATTGTTAACAACTACCAGCTTATCATTCTTTTCGGTCATGATGTCGATGACATGATCGAGCGAATGGTACCTGTTCAGCACCACCGCATCCTCCATCACGTTCCTGACGGGCAGTGTCGACCGCCCGAACAGGGGTGATTTCATCAGATCCGTCTTGGTCACAATCCCGAGGGCCGCCCCGTTATCGACCACAGGTACCGAGGAGATGTCCCCGCTGATGAAGAGCCGGGCAATCTCCCTCACCGGTGTGTCGGGACCGACCGTATGCAGATCCTTTGTGGCGAATGCCTCGACCGGTATCCGGTCGATCGGCCTGCGGCGCCACGCTGGTTCCTGCTCCCTGAGCCGGAACGCGATGTCCTTCTTGGTGAGGATCCCGGCAAGTTCCTCCCCGTCCATGACGAGGAGGCGGGAGATCCGGTGCTTCACCATCAGTTTCCGGGCGTGGGCGATCGTCCCCCCTGACGGGACCGTCCAGACCGGGGAGCTCATCACCTCGCGGGCGATCATCTCCGCCCCTCCTCGGCAAATCCCCGGACCAGGTCGAACTCGGTGACAAGGCCGATGAGCCGGGAGTCCTCGATGACGGGAAGCGCCCCGATGTTCCGTTCGAGCATCTCCCGCGCCGCGTTGTTGATGCAGTTATCCGGCTGCGTGGTGAAGAGTTCCCCGGAGATCAGCGTCCGCACCGGTAACGCCGTCACTTCGCCGATATCCCCGGTAGTCAGCCGGGTGAAGACCTCCCTGCTCCCGAGATACCGCATGATATCGGTTGCCGTGATGATGCCGAAGAGGACGTCATCGCTCACGACCGGCAGCCTCCTGAACCTGCACGACGTCATCTCGCGGGTGACCGTGGATATCGCGCTCTCCGGATGGGTTACCCGGAGCCCGGTGGTCATGACATCCTCCACATTGAGCGGGCTCCGCTCTCCGGCCAGGATCCGCAGGACATCGCGCTCGGTTACCATGCCTGCAAGGACCCCTTCGTCATCGACAACGGGAAGCCCCCCGATCTTTTTGCTGGTGATCGCCTCCACCGCGTCCCTGACGAAGGCGGTATGGGGGAGGGTTGAGAGCTGCTGCGTCATGATGGTGCGCACGTTTTCATTCAGCGCCGCAATGAGGTTTCCGCCATGCCTGACCTGGACAAGTTTGTACTTGTCCCCCCCGCCCATCAGGTTTATCACATCGCCCGAGGTGACTATCCCCCTCAGCTTGTGGGTGCCCGGGTCCGTCACCGGAAGGCGGCGGAAGCCGCACTTCGTCATCGTCCCGACCGCCCCGATGATACTCTGGGTCGGGGGGATCGAGACGACATCGCGGGTCGCGACCGCCATGATCTCCCCCTCCTGTTCTGCGATATGGGACTTGAATTCGACCGGCCCGCGGTCCTGTTTCCCCTGCATCTTGAGGAGCCTGTCGCCCTGTTTGACGCCACGGCCGTTTTTCTGCATAACCACTCTCCTGACGATCCTTTCAGTCCTGAAAATTTTTCGTATTGTCTATCCGGGAGGGATATCGTAGCATTTCTGCAGTGTTTTATGCCATGCCTTTGAGGACATCGTGCCGGTCTATGATGCCGACCAGCACATCCCCGTCGACCACCGGCAGCCTGCTGACATCGTGGTTCACGAGCAGCTCCGCCGCTGAACCGAGATGGTCTTCGGAAGAGATCGTAACCACGTCCTTGGTCATGACATCCCCGATCTCCCTGTTCGCGTGCTGCATGATCGCGGATCGGACCCGGTGCGAACTGATCAGGTCGCGCCGCGAGATGAGCCCGACAAGCCTGTTTCTTTTCACTACGGGGAAGGCGGTAAACCCGCTCTCGACGATGAGGGAATAGATCCTCTCGATCGGCTCTGCGGGATCAGCGGTAACGACCTTCCTCGTCATGACTTTCCCGACAGTCCCGCGGAGCTCGTTCCTGCAGATAATGACCGGGAACAGGTCGGCGAGGAGGACGCCGCCGGAGATGTGTCCCTGTGCATCGACGATCGCGGCGCTGTCGGTGCGGGCTTCCTGCATGGCCCTCGCCACCGCTTCGATCCGGTCACCGGGACCGGCCCGTGCCGCCTCCTTGATGAACCCTTCCACGGTGATATTGGACTTGGTCGCGGTCACCCGCAGCCCGTCCGTAATATCGATGAACCCGACGAGGATTTTCTTTGCGTCCGTGACATAGACTTCACGGAACCCTTCGTCGCGCAATATCTGACGGGCCTTTGTTATCTGGTCGCTCTCTTTCAGCACAGGGACATCGATCATGAAATCCTGTGCGCACCTCATGCCAGGTTTTCCTCCTCGCGGCAACGGGAGCAGAGCATCACGTTGTCCACCCGCTTGAGATCGTCGGACATCTTGCTGCAGCGGTTGCACATGCCCACATCGACGATCTCCTCGCGGTTGATCTCTATCAGATCCGCCATGAGATCGTTCACCTCGTTCGATACGGTAAGGATGTCACGGACCGTCACGATCCCGATGACCTTGTCGGCCGTATCCACGACCGGGAGCCTCCGCACCTTGTGCTTCACCATCATATGGGCTGCATCGCCAACTGTCTTGTCCGCACTCACCGTAATGAGTGGCGTGCTCATGATTTTGCTTACCTGTACCGTACTAGGCCTGAGATCCTTGGCTACCACCTTGCAGTTGATATCTTCCTCGGTGACGATGCCGATGGGCCTGCCGTCTTCCATGATGATAACGCTGCCCACCTCCTCGTTGCACATCGCCCTCGCCGCTTTCGCAACACTCGCGTCGACATTGATCATCGTCGGGTTGCTCCGCATCACTTCGCTGAGTGGAACCCGGGTCTCAAACCGGATTGTGCTCGTCTTTTTCATGAGTCACCTCCTGAAATCATGCTGGTGATTACAATTAGCATACTCCCACTGCCTCTATAAATACAATTGGGAGATTCCTTCATTCTGGGCCCGCGCGGTCCACCGTTTCGGGCGCGAGCGGCAAATCACGGCGCCAGACGGGGCCGGTTACGAGAAACCTAATAAAGAGCCGTTTCTATACACTACTAGCGAATGATGGCGATTCCCTGTACCTGCATGCCTTCCACGGTAATGGTGGTGCCAGATTGAAGATTTTCATCCAGACCTACGGGAAGGCAAAGAAGAAGTTTGCCAATTTCCTCACAGCATTTTTCAAAAAGAAGCGGACACGGATCGGGGTTTACGGTCCGCCTAATGCCGGAAAGACGACACTCGCCAACCGGATAGCCCGCGACTGGACAGGGGATGCGGTCGGGCCGGTGAGCGAGATACCCCACGAGACCCGGCGTGCACGGAAGAAAGAGGACATCATCATCACCGGGGCAAACGGCAGCACCCTCACCATGGATATTGTCGATACGCCCGGGGTCACCACGAAGATCGATTACCATGAATTCCTCGAGTTCGGGATGGAGAAGGACGAGGCGATCATCCGGGCGAGGGAGGCGACCGAGGGTGTTGCCGAGGCGATGCACTGGCTCCGCGAGGATATCGACGGCGTCATTTACATGCTCGACGCCACGCTCGATCCCTTTATGCAGGTGAATATCATGATGATCGGGATCATCGAGAGCCGCGACCTGCCGGTCATCATCGTGGCAAACAAGATCGATCTGCCCGATGCCGCCCCGGGAAGGATCCGGAGCGCCTTCCCCCAGCATCCCGTAGTAGCGATCTCGGGTCTTGAGGGAAGGAACGTCGAAGACCTCTACAATACCATGCTCCAGCTCTTCGGGTGAAGGACGATGCCGCACAAGTGTACGAAATGCGGGAGGGAGTACAGGGACGGGTCCACGGAGATCCTGAAAGGGTGCGCGAGCTGCGGCAACAAGAAATTCCTCTACGTCAAGGAAGCCGAGATCAACAGGGACGTGCTCGAAGAGAAGACGATCGACGAGATCGCGGACGAGACCCACGAGGAGGTCCTCGAGGTTGTCGAACCGAAAAAGAAGAAAGAGGTCGAGATGTTCGACCGGGTCGAGACGATCCGGATCGTCTCCCCGGGCTCGTACGAACTGAACCTCGAGAAGATGGCAAAGACCGACGAGCGGATCGTGAGCGTGGGGAAGGAAGGCAGTTACGTAATCGACCTGATGTCCATGGCAAGGGATGCCCCGGCCCGGAAGAAGAAGGGAAAGAAGAGATAACCCCCTTTCACCGGGTCAGCAGCTCTTTTTTGACCGCTTCGTACGGTGCGGGCAGGCCGAGCCGCGAGAAGAACTCGTCGGTGAAGGCGAGCGCTGAGGTGACCCCCCATTCCGCGCACCCGTGCCCGAGGCACCGGTTCGGGAAGAACGGCTGGTTCTCCGGAGCGAGCGGGTTGGGAGCAACCCTGCCCATGAGGATCTTCCCGATCTTTTCGCCCTGTGTCTCCTGTGCCCCGCCGGTGACGCCGCTGTCCTGGATCACGACCCATTCCCGCCGGTAATGCATCAGGTAGTTCCGGATCCCGATGAGGGTCTGGACGTCGGCCAGGAGCGGGTCTTCTTTGCCGAACTGCGGCCGGCCGGCTATCGCGAGGATCTTCTGGTACTTGGCCAGAACCGGGGCCCGGTCGAAGTTCCTCTCATTGTTCCACCCTTCCGCTATCCTGGCGAGCAGGAGCTCGTGATCCCGTTCGGCATAGCAATATGCGTTATCCGAGGCATCCGCGTAGAACTCGTTGACGGTGGACTCGAGGAACGCGAC
>DATJBJ010000056.1:0-10538 GCA_035515395.1 Methanoregula sp.
TCACCCGCTCGACCTGCGTCTGCTGAAGCATGATCTCCGAAACGAGAATTCGATAGGGATCTGTTGATTGGCGCCATGCCATCTGCCGGCCATGCTGCCGGTAGTAGCGGCGCACCATGGAGCGGAACGCAAGAATGCCGCTCCGGTCCGGCAGGTATCGACCGGCTGTGCCGGGAGGAATATCCCCGCAGGATCGGGACGGGATTTTTCTGGTGGTGTGAAGCTTCATGGTTTTCCTCGGGAGGACATACCGCTGCCAGTGGTTCATGTTCCGGCATTCCGGGAACATCTCTTAATTTTTTATCTGTTTTTTCTCTGAAAGGAGAACAATCTCCAGGTTTTCAAAGCCGTAATACGGGCCCGCTTCATGTCCTTTTGAACATACCGTCGAGATCCGCCCGGGTGAACCGGATCATGGTCGGCCTCCCGTGCGGGCAGGTGAACGGATTCTCCGTCAGCCTGAGCTGACTGACGAGGCGCTGCGCCTGCTCTGCGGTACATACCGTCCCGGCCTTTATCGCTCCCCGACAGGCAATGATACGGGTTATCCGCTCGCGCTCTCCGGTTCCCCGGCTCCAGGCTTCCCCGACAAGATCGTCGATGATATCCCGGATGACCGTGGTTTCTTCAGGTTTACCCAGCGCCGCGGGGATCCCCCGGACGAGAAACGAGTTCCTGCCGAATTCTTCGAGGACGAGCCCTTCGCGGGCGAGCCTCGGCACGAGCTCGCGGAGCTGGACTGCCTCACGCGGGGTCCGCTGGACGACTATCGGGACGAGAAGTTCCTGTGATGTACGCTCAGATTCTGATCGCCTGGTGACGATCTCGTAGAGGATCCGTTCGTGGGCTGCATGCTGGTCGATAAGGAGCAGTTCTCCATCCCGCGTCGATGCGATGATATAGATCCCGCCAATCTGCCCTATCACGTCCATGAACGGGACGAGCGGGTTGACGGGACGTGTGCCGGTTACAAGCTCGGTCTGCCGGAGCTGGCGGTCGGTCGTCGCAGTCCCCGCGTGGTTCGGCTCGCAGACTCCAGACGGGGCAGGAGCAGCATCGCTGTAAAGGGATCCCGGGTCCGGGTCAGGCCCCGCCGGCAGGGATTTCTCCCGGTACGGCGGTGCTCCCGCGGCTGGGATGAGATCGTGGGCCAGCAGCCCTTCTTTTACCGCATCCCGTACCGCGCCGGCGATCTCTTTCTCGTTCGCAAGCCGCACGAGCTTCTTTGCCGGGTGGACATTTACGTCCACCATTTCCGGGTTGATCGCGAGCCGGAGGAACGTCACCGGGAACCGGTCTTTGGCGAGGAGGGTCCCGTATCCCTCCCTGACAGCATTATTGACAAGGGACGAGGAAACGAACCGCTGGTTGACGGAGACGAACATCCGGGCATTGTCCTTCCGCACTCGTGACGGACGCGAGATCCAGCCCGATACTGTCATGAACGGCAGGGAGGCGTTGACGGGAACGAGTTCCCGGGCAACATAACTCCCGAAGATCCGGGCAATCGTATCGAGGATATCCGCTGTCCGGTCGGTCACGAGCAGTTCGTGCTGGTTGTGGAAGAGCCGGAAAGCGATCTCCGGGTTCGCGAGGCAGATGCCCTCCATCACCGCGTGAATGTGGGCAAGCTCGGTGTTCCGGTTCTTCTGGAACTTCTTTCTTGCCGGGGTATTGGAGAAGAGATCTTCCACAAGGATGCCCGTTCCCTCCGGAGTGCCGGTGACGGAGTGCTCCCTGAGCTCCCCGCTTTCGATGACAACCTTCGTCCCGGTGGCTGCGCCGGCCTGCCTGGTTACGAGTGTCACACGGGATACGGCAGCGATGCTTGCCAGCGCCTCGCCCCGGAACCCGAGCGTGTGGATGTGGCGGAGGTCATCGACGGTTGCTATCTTGCTCGTGGCATGCGGGGTAAACGCGAGGAGCGCGTCAGCATGTGCCATGCCGCTCCCGTTATCGGTGACCCGGATGGTTTTGATCTCCCCGTTGGAGGTTATCTCGATCCGGATCGAGCGGGCCCCTGCGTCGATCGCGTTCTCGACGAGCTCCTTTACTACCGACGCGGGGCGTTCCACCACTTCGCCCGCAGCGATCTGGTTTACGGTTGCCTGGTCGAGAATACGGATCGTCATGGAATCCCCTCCATGCTGCAGTACGGCGGCCACGGTTTTTCAGGCATACCTGCGGCGGCGGTATCATGGTGACAAGACTTCAGAAAGATCATAGCGTGCCTCCGTTCTCCAGCGACTGTTTCAGCTCTGTAATCTTCGCGAGCGCCTGGAGGGGGGTCATCTCATCCGGCTTCATCCTCGCAAGTTCTTCGAGAACCGGATTCGGGCGGACGGGCAGTGCCTTGGAACTGTCATCGACAAGGAGGATCTGGGTATAGCGCTGGGGCTTTGTCCCTGCCGGCACGCCCCGGTTCATGCTCTCGGAAAGGAGGGCTTCGGCCCGTTCGGTTACTTTCTTCGGGATGCCCGCGAGCCGGGCGACGTGAATGCCGTAACTCTTGTCGGTCGCCCCGGGGATGAGCTTCCGCAGGAAGATCACCCCGTTGTTCGTCTCCTGCACGGCAAAATGGTAGTTCTTCACCCTTTTGAGATTCTCTTCCATGGCTACGAGCTCGTGGAAATGGGTCGCAAAGAGCGTCTTTGGCCCGGACGACGATCTGCCGTGAAGGTGCTCGAGCACGGCGCGTGCGATGGACGAGCCGTCCGCGGTGCTCGTCCCCCTGCCAATTTCATCGAGGATGACGAGGCTCCTTGCCGTTACATTGTTGAGGATGTTTGCCAGTTCGAGCATCTCGATAAAGAAGGTGCTCTGCCCGCTCGCGAGATCATCGAACGCACCGACCCGGGTAAAGATCCTGTCGACGATTCCGATGCTCGCATGCCGGGCGGGGACGAAACAGCCGGCCTGCGCCATGATGCAGATGAGGGCGGTCGCCCGCATGTACGTCGATTTCCCCGCCATGTTCGCCCCGGTGACGATCATTATCTGGGTTCCGCTACTGGAGAGCTCGGTGTCGTTCGGCACGAACCCTCCCGCAACTCCCTGTTCCACGACCGGGTGCCTCCCGTCGCGGATTACGATGGCGTCCCCGTCGGTGAGCTGCGGGCGGGCGTAGTCCCGGGTCCTCCCCACCTCCGCGAGCGACGCTGCGGCGTCGAGCACCGCGATCCCCCGGGCTGCTGCCTGGAGGGCGGGGATGAGCTCCCGGAGAGTACCGATGAGACCAGTGTAGAGGTCGCGTTCGAGCGCGAGCACCCGCTCGTCCGCGCTGGCAATGACTGATTCCTTCTCCTTCAGGGCGGGAAAGGAGAACCGTTCGCCAGTCGCTGTCGTCTGCTTCCGTTCGTAATGGGCAGGGACGAGGTGCAGGTTCGGTTTTGTCACATCGATATAATACCCGAATATCCGGTTGAACCCGATCTTGAGGGACTTTATCCCCGTCTTCTCCCGTTCCTGCTCCTGCAGCGCGGCGATCCAGCCTTTCCCGGAGCGGAGCACGCCGCGGGTCTCATCCAGTTCGGACGAATAGCCGGTCCGGATCACCCCGCCGTTCCGTGCTAAAGCCGGGGGGTCGTCCGCGATTGCCTTCCGCACGAGACCTATGGCCTCAGGGAAGTCCCGGATATCAGCGAGCGCATTCCGGATAGTGTCCGGAACCTCATCACCCCCAGCATCCCCGACAGTCCTCTTCAGTTCCGGCAGCACCGCGAGCGAATCGGCAAGGGCGACGAGATCCCGGGGGCCGGCATTCCCGTATGCGATCCGGGCCGCGATCCGCTCGATGTCCCCGACCGCAGCGAGCTGAGAGCGCAGAGAGAGACGGAGGACCGTATGGCCGGCGAGGAACTCAACAGCATCGAGCCGTTTGTTGATCTCAGCGATATCGGTCAGCGGGTGGCTGAGCTGCCGGTGGAGGAGCCGGCCTCCCATCGGTGTTTTTGTCCTGTCGAGCGAAGAGATGAGGGTCGCACCCCGTGACCCTCCCCGGAGGCTCTCCTTTACCTCGAGGTTGCGTAGCGTGATAGCGTCAAGCATCATGCTCTGTGAGGAGGTGCGGAGCGAAAGGCCGCCGATATGGTCGAGATCGGAGAACTGCGTCTCCTTCGCATAAGCAAGTGCCGCACCCGCAGCCCCGGTTGCCGCTTCGCTCTCCCCGATCCCATACCCTGCGAGAGACGCGACATGGAAGTGGCCGCTGAGGCACCGGAACGCAGCTTCGCTCCCGAACGCCTCGTCCCGGAACGATGTGACGACGACCCCCGATCCCGCGATCCGCTGCCGCATCCCTGTATCCATTGCCGGGGGGACGATGCACTCTGCAGGCCGATACCGGGCGATCGCGGAGATGACGTCTTCGAACCCGCTGCCACCGGCCGCCACCATCACGAAGAACTCCCCGGTCGAGATATCGAGGAGTGCGATGCCCCACTCCCGCCGCTTCACATCAGGGCAGAGGGCCATGAGGTACGTCGCTGCGGATGAAGGGACCATCGAGGAATCGATGACAGTGCCCGGCGTGATTATCCGGACGATCTCCCGCTTCACGATCCCCTTCGCGGTCTTCGGGTCCTCCACCTGGTCGCAGACAGCTACCCGGTACCCCTTACCGATGAGCTTCGCGATGTAGCCATCCACCGCATGGTACGGCACGCCGGCAAGCGGGATCCGGTTGTCACCGCTCTTCGACCGGGATGTGAGGACGATCTCGAGCTCCCGTGAAACGAGCTCAGCATCTGATTCGAACGTCTCGTAGAAGTCCCCAATCCGGAAGAGGAGCACGGTGTCCGGGTACCTGAGCTTGAGCTCCCGGTACTGCCGCATTACCGGCGTGAGCCTCTCGGGGTCCTGTTCGGGGTCGGGTGGCATTGGTTATGAGAAAGATTGTGGGGTTTAAGGAATTAAGGGTGATGGATTCACCGCCGGTATGCATGCACCGCCACCAGCGGCAGGGATACCACGAGTGCAACTATTCCGGACCCGAGGCCAAGGCCGAGATCAAGGCCGATGACCGCTGCAGCCTGATCCAGAGCCGAAATAAGTACCGGGATGCCACTCCAGATCACGATGGTACAGCCGAGCGCGATGAGCGCGATACCCGCGGCCGCGTTCTTCATGTCCCGCGAACTCGGGGCAAGGGAAAGGACGAGGCTGACCGTGAGGTAGAGATAGAGAACGAACCAGGGGTTGAAGCGGAAGACAAGGTTGCCGGCGAACATACCGGTTATCTGGCCGGCAATCTCCAGCACTGCGCCCGGTGAGACTGCCGTTATCGTGAGAACCGGAATGACGCACCCGAGATATGTCGAAAAAAACCATGTGCACCCGTACAGGACGAGCGGGATAATGAAGAGTGGCGCGGCATTGATGACGATGTCACCAAGGAACGGGACCGGTGGCCGCGAGTACGTGACCGACCCCCCGGTCCTTGAGACGAGCACCACGTTTTTTATCTCCGCACCCGTGACAAAGCAGCCGAGGATATGGGAACACTCGTGGACGATGATCCCGGGCGCCCGGAGTGTATAGTAAACATTGCCGGCGCCGAGGGTCCCTGTCCAGATCGAGTCGAGTGTGAAAGAGACAAGTAGTGCAAGTACCCCGGCGATAATGGCAATGAACAACCCGTAGAACCCCATATCCGGAACCAGCTATTCCTATCCGGATTGGGGGCACAAACCCAAAAAGGATGGTTCTGCCCTGGTGACAGCGGTCGACCGGCATTCAGGGGAAATAACCGGGAGACGGACCGTACCACTCACGACATTCCGGAAATTAACCTTACCGGGTAGGTTTCCACGAACGCAAGGAACAGATCTTTGTCGCACTCTCGCACTAAGGGGCTGTGCCTGTGCGCACCGGAGAGAAAAGGTACATATCGATCACCGGCGCATGAGCGGGTATGCGACTTTCCGGAGATCTCTCCCCGGGTTCGCGGGAAAGACCGAGAGTGAACCGCCTTGCCGGGGAGAAGAGTCCCTATCTCCTCCAGCACGCAAAAAACCCTGTCGACTGGTACCCGTGGGGCGGGGAGGCATTCTCCCGGGCCACACAGGAGAATAAGCCGGTCTTTCTCTCCATCGGGTACGCTGCCTGCCACTGGTGCCACGTGATGGCGCACGAATCTTTTGAGGACGACGAAGTCGCTGCATTGCTCAACCGGGATTTTGTCTGCATCAAGGTCGACCGTGAAGAGCGTCCCGATATCGACGGCGTCTACATGGACGTGTGCCAGATAATGACCGGCCGGGGGGGGTGGCCGCTCACCATTATCATGACCCCGGAAAAAAAGCCGTTTTTCGCTGCAACCTACCTGCCGAAATCCGGAAGGTTCGGGATGACCGGGCTCCTCGAACTCCTCCCACAGGTAGCCGGTCTCTGGCGGGATCGGCGCGACGAGCTGGAGAACTCGGCCGATACTATCCTCCTCACTCTCCGGCAACCCGCCCCGGCTTCAACCGAAACGGGTATCGGCGACTCGCTCCCCGAAGAAGGGTACGGGGAACTTGCAGCACGGTTTGACGATCTTTATGGTGGTTTTGGCAGCGCCCCAAAATTCCCCTCGCTCCATAACGTCCTGTTTCTTCTCCGGTTTTTCGGGCAGTGCGGGAAGAAGCACGCCCTCACAATGGCCACGAGGACTCTTGCCGCGGTAACCATGGGTGGCATCTACGACCATGTCGGCGGGGGTGTGCACCGCTACGCGACCGACCGGCGCTGGCGTGTCCCGCATTTCGAGAAGATGCTCTACGACCAGGCGCTGCTGCTGATGGCCTGCACCGAAGCGTACGAGGCGACCCGGCAGGATGATTTCCGGCGGGTTGCAGCAAACGTCGTTGCGTACGTCAAAAGAGACCTTACTTCTCCGGAGGGAATGTTCTTCTCAGCAGAGGATGCGGACAGTGAAGGAGGGGAGGGCTCGTTTTACCTGTGGACAACGGACGAACTCGAAGAGGTCCTCGGCCACGATGATGCCGGCATCGCGAAGACGGTCTTCAACGCTGTCCCTGAAGGCAATACCGGAGAATCCGGGGCCGGCAGAAAAAATATCCTGTACCGCACCAGGACCCTACACGAGCTTGCGACTCTCCTGAAAATGCCGGAGCCGGATCTCGGCCTGCGGGTACAAGCAATAAGGACCGCGCTCTTTCAGGCGCGGGAGAAGCGCCCGCGTCCTCTCTGCGACGATAAGATCCTCACCGACTGGAACAGTCTCTTCATCGGGGCCTTGGCCCGGGCAGCGTTCGTCTTCGATAACCAGGAGTACCTCATCGTGGCGGAGAGGGCGCTTCAGGTCCTGCTCGGCCGCATGCGTACCCCGGAAGGAGGCCTCTTCCACCGGTTCCGTGACGGCGATGCGGCGATTCCGGCCTTCGGGAGCGACTATGCCTTCACGGTCCATGCCCTTATCCAGCTGTATGGCGCCGGCTTCAACCCGCGTTATCTCGGGACTGCACTTGAGCTGCAGGAGTATTTCGGACAGCACTTCTCTGACGAAAATGGAGGGTTCTTTTCGGTCTCTGACGACGCCGAGCAGCTCCCGATCCGGAAAAAGGAGATAGACGACGGGGCCGTGCCGTCCTGCAATTCAGTCGCCATCGGGAACCTGCTGGCTCTCGCCCGGCTGACCGGTGACGAACGTTTCGGAGAGGCTGCAGATGCGGCAGCCCGCGCGTTTGCTGGCGTGGTCCGGCAGTCCCCGGCATCGCACGGGTACTTCCTCTGCGCGCTCGGCCAGGCATTATGGCCTCCGGCCGAGATCGTGATCACCGGGAAAAGTGAAGACTCCGGTTCCCGCGCTATGATCGAAACAATCCGCTCCCGGTACCGGCCGGGACTCCTGGTAATCCGGATTCCGGATACCGAGGAAGAGGAAGAGATGATCCATCGTATCGCGCCGTACACCCGCGAGATGACCGGCACCGGGGGTGTACCCACCGCCTACGTCTGTTCGGGAAGAACCTGTGCCGCGCCGGTAACGGACGCGGCAGGGTTGTCTTCGCTCCTTGCCCGGGATGGGAGGAAAAAGGAGTGATCAGAGGTTCTTGAGTGCGACCAGGTCCTTGACCCCGGTCAGCCGCCACACGAGGGACCTCTCCTCTTCGGCAATAACTGCCGGCGGGTCGTCCGGTGAGTGGCCGAGCGCGGCGAGGATGTTCCCGGACAGGTTTCGGCCGACGATCAGGTCAACAAACTTCTCCCTGATGATCTTCTTCTCGATCGAGTCGTGAACCTCCTCGAGATAGCCCTGGAGCGTCACGAACGTGTACGAGGAGAGGTCCTTGGTGTACTTCTCGATCTCGACCGAGACATGGGGGCTTTTCCGGAAATAGTCTATCTTCTTCCCGTATTTTGTCGAGAGGAAATACATGAACGACCCGTCGAAGACGTAGAGGAACGGGGCGATGTACGGGTATTTCTCACCCTGGAAAGCAATCCGGCAGATATATCCCTTCTCGATCAGCCGGTCGTACTCTTCCTTTTCCATCCGCGGGATCCTGATGATGTCCATAGCAACGCTCTCGATCTGCGTTCCCAACACGACCAGATAAATCTTGTCAATTTCATGCCGGTAATGGATCGTTTCGGGCGCTAGCCGTGCCCGACCGGGTAGCCCGCGTGCTTCCATCCTGCCATCCCCCCAAGGAGGTTGGCCACATCGCGGTACCCGTCCGCGGTGAGGATGCCTGCCGCGAGGCTCCCCTTGTAGCCGGCATCACAATAGGTGATAACGGGACGGTCGCGCGGGACTTCGTCCAGGTGATGCGGGAGCTCGCCGATATACCGGTGGAAGGAGCCGGGGATGAAACCCTCCTTCTCACGGTTCCTGATATCACGCACATCGAGGATGAAGAGATCCTCTCCTGCCATCCGTTCTTTCAGCCGCGCCGCGGAACAGGCAGGGAACGAAGCGATCTCCTGCGCTGCTTTCACCCATGCGAGGAAGCCGCCCGCAAGCCAGCCTTCCAGCTTGTCGTAGCCGAGGCGGATGAACTGGCGCCGGACTTCGCCGAAATCGAGGTCGAAGTCATCGACAACGACAGTAGGCCGGTCGTAATCCAGAAACCAGCCCATGAACGAGGCGAGGCCGTTCCGCCAGATGGAGAGGCTTCCCGGAATGTGCCCGGCTGCAAAGCCGGTCGGGGATCGGATATCCACAATCTGGCATCCGGACTTCCTGAGGGAATTGATCTCCGCGACCGCAAGCGGCCGGGGATGCGGGAGATCGCAGGGCGAAGGGGCGCCGCGGGAATTCAGCTCTTCCATCGTATGGAAATAGGGAGGGAAATATGGCGACTCGGCGGCCCGCCGGGCAATGAAAGCCTCCCGCCCCATCAGGAGAAGGGGGTTCGTCTGCTTTTCGTAGCCGGCGGTGGTGAACGGGTGGTCGGCGATAGTCTCGCCGCAGACCGAGCCTGCGCCGTGAGCCGGGCAGATGACGGTGCCGTCACCGAGCGTGAGGATCGTTCGGGTGATGCTGTCGTAGATCTTTTCCGCCATCTCCGCCTTCCGCGCAGGCCCGTAGAAATCGGTCCTCGCGATGTCGCCTGCGAACAGGGTATCGCCGCAGAAGACCAGAAAAGGCCGGTCCGAGACCTCCCGGTCCGTTACGACGACCGATATACTCTCTTCGGTATGCCCCGGTGTCTGCCGGATTTCGAGCAGAAGGGATCCGAGCGTGAACGCGTCGCCTTCCGCCACGCTGCTGCCGTAGGAAAAGACCGGGCCCGGGCCATGGAAGATGCCGGCACCGCAGTTCCGTGCCAGCCCGGTGGACCCGATTACATAATCCTCGTTCCGGTGGGTCTCGAAGATATGGGTTATGGCAAGCCCGTTCTCATTGGCAACACGGAGATAGATGGCAAAATCGCGCCGCGGGTCGATAACTGCGGCCTTCCCACCGGAGCCGACGAGATAGGAGTTGTGGGCGAGGCCTTCGGAGACTATTCGCTGGAAGAGCATAGCCAGACCACCGGTGAGCCGGCGGCTGCCCCTCGGGCCGACCCCCGGAGTCCTCACCAATTTTCCGATCTGCACATGCGCGATAGTGAGGTAAATACCTTGCCGGTAAAAAGGCCGAAAAACCAGGAATTGCACCCGGTTTCTTACCGGACATACGGGTAGCGGAGCAGGACCGGGGGTGTTTCCAGCCCTCCACTGTCCCCGATCCTCGCGCAGAGTTCCCTGAGCGTTATGGGGACATAGCCCAGCGTCTCGGCGCTGACATTGATCCTCCGGTGCCCGAAACTGATGAACGGGTACTGCGCAAGACTGTTGTTATGATGGTGCCCGTGGATGACCCAGCCGTCGAAGTCCTTGGGTGCGTCTGCCGGGTCGTGAGTGATGAAGAACCTGATGCCCCCGTAACTGAGTTCGGCGGATCGGACAGACTCCGGGATGGCAATATCGTGGTTCCCCCGGATGATCGCGACCCGCCCGTTGAGCTTCGCCAGGTATTCCTTTGCAGGACGGGCCCCGGGGCCATAGCAGAGGTCCCCCAGGAAAAAAACGTGGTTTTCCGGAGGGAC
>DATJBJ010000057.1:0-6665 GCA_035515395.1 Methanoregula sp.
AGCCACGGGTAGTAGACGATGGAACTGCACCCGGCCCCCATCGGGCAGATGACCCCGTCCGGCTCGCTTCGGTCGAAGTTCGCGAGCGTGAAGAGGCCGCTCATGACCTCAGGGCGGGCAAAGAAAATGACGACTTCGGGATTGTCCTCCTCCGTAAGCTTGTCCCAGCGGGTGAACAGGAGATCTTTCCCTTCTGAGGAAAACGGGGGGATCAGCTTCTCCCATGCATCGACGAGTTCCGGGCTCTGCTTGTAACGCTCCCCCTCCACTACACCCGGTTTGCCCGACGAGAGGAAATACCGGAACTCCGGGGGGCGTTCGCGGGTATATCCCGTGTACATCAGCCCTCCCCGGCACGTAACCGAGCGTGCATTGAAGAGAAGCGGCGTGCCGTTCCTGGCCCGCCCTGTCTGGCAGATAAGGCACCGCCAGCCGTCCGGAGGGGGCACATGCGGTGCGTCGCCGGATTCATTCCGGAATTCAAGGGTAACCGGCAGTTCCGATCCGGGAAAATACTGCTGCCATAGGGCCGTGAAGCGATCGCGGAGTGTGGTATCCATGTATGCCGGTGATCGTTTTGGAGGATTTATGGATAGCGGAAACGCCCTTTCGGATTCCGGCTGTCGCATACAGGAACGGGAGTGCCGGCAGACGCGGTGCACATTTCCGGCTACTCACCGGTTGTCCGCCCCGTCCGAACTCCTTCCCGGTCTTTCGGAAATTCACGAGTGTTCGAGATCGGGATTCCCCTCGACAAACTTCGAGAAGTACCGGAGCATCTCGATCTTCCACCCGGCACCGGTGCGGAGGAGGTGGAGTTCGTAACTCCCGACGAAGATCCGCATATTGCGGCCAGTCCCGTTCGGCAGGTAATGATACGCGATCCCGTAACAGGAGACGTCAGCATCATCACCGGCGATCCGTACCTGGAAATTCCCGACCTGGTGGTGGATCGCCTTCAGGGCAGCAAGGCCGGTCTTCCAGCCACTGACAATCGTCTCTGCGGGAACGGTTGCCGAAGGACTGCCCCCGAGGGAACTCATATCAAAAAGGACGTTGTCGGAAAAGCAGCTCCGGACAGCATCCCACTCGCGCCGGTCAGTAGCGACAAACAGCGCAGTAACCGCTTCGATGACCCGTTCCCGTTCGCTCATGACAGGAGAAACGCCTTCCATGGTATTTCCCCCGTGACCCGCAGACCTGATAAAAACTTCGCAGGAATCCGCTGCCTGACCTTCCGGAATTCCTGATCGTAAGCCCGTGGCGTTTCTCTGTCGGTTCTCAGGGAACCACGGGGGACCGACAAACACTCATTTAGCCAACCGCTCCCGACATTTCTTTTATGCCACCGGAAACCGGCAGGGCATGGGCGGTCGGCCATCCGGAAAAATGTCTGCCGGACCTCTTCTTCCCGGCCCGGATTGAAAATAACTGTACTTTGTCCGACCGGACAGAAACGGAAGTTCAGTCTTCCACAATCTCGTGCCCGTTCTTGTCCCCGCGCCCGATCCCTTTGTAAACGAAACCCTCGGCTATGAACGCGTCGGGGTCTACCATATTACGGCCGTCGACGATGACGGGGTGCTTTCTGCCCGTGAGTTTCCTGATGTGGGCGGGACTGAGGTTCCGGTACTGGTGGTGGCCGGCGAAGATTACGATTACGTCCGCCCCTCTCACCGCCCTCTCGATATCGGCTATAATCGGGACGCCCGGGTAGTCGCAGACATATGCGTCATGGACGATGACGTGGCAGCCCTCCTTCAGGAGCAGGTCGCGGTAGGGCTCCGACGGCGTATTCCGCGTATCGTCCGAGTTGGAGAGGAACGCCCACCCGAGGATAGCGATCGTCGCCCCGAACGGGTCCCGGCCCGCCCGCTTCATGGCGTCCATCGTGAGCGTGAACATGTGGACCGGCATGAAGTCGTTGATGCGGCGGGCGAGGACATAGAGGGAAGGCTCGTCTTTCGGATAGTCGAGCCGTTCCTTCCCCAGCACCTGCACCCCCCGCTCGAGGTGGTAGGTGTCCTTGGTCAGGCAGTGCCCGCCCACCCCTGCGCCTGGCCAGAGCATTGCCCGGGTTATCCCCTCGCCCTTGAGGCTGTCGATACCGGTCCGGACATCGTAGACATTGATCCCCATTGCCTCGCAGTAGAGGGCGAGCTCGTTGATGGCGGCGATCTGGAGGTCACGGAATGTATTCTCGGCGGTCTTGGTCACTTCCGCCGCGGTCGCGGTCATAGGGATGACCCTGCCGGTCGTCAGGAGGGGCGCGTAGAGCTCCACGGCCCGAGTCGTGCTCACCGGATCGATACCCCCCACGACGCGGTCGTGCTCGCGGATGTTCCGGAGAAGGCGCCCCACCATCACCCGCTCCGGGGCATGGGCGAGGGCAAAGTCCCTGCCTGCGGTCAGGCCGGACTCCGATTCAAGGATCTCACGGGCAAAACCGGTGGTCGTGCCGGGGGTAATGGTGGACTCGAGGACGACCAGCGTGCCGGGCGCAAGGTGTTTCCCGACATTGACGAGCCCCTCTTTCAGCGCGGAGAAGTCCGGCAGGAGATCTTCTTTCGAGAGGAAGGGCGTCTGGATGCTCAGGGTGACTGCATCGAGCCCGGCGATGAGGGAAAAATCTGGCGTTGCCGTGAACTTTCCTGCCGCCACCACCTTCCTCAACAGCTCTTCGAGCCCCGGCTCCTCGCCCCGGAGCGGGCTCTCCCCCCGGTTCAGCATCGCGATCTTGTACCCGGACGAGGCCGAGTCCCGCTGGAAGCCCCAGACATGGTCGAATGCCGGAGAGTCGGCGAGGAGCGCCGCTGCAGGGATCCCCACATATCCCATGCCGATGACGCCGATCTTTTTAATGGGCCCTTTCCGGGCGATCAAGTCCCCGAGCGCCATGGCAAAACCCTATCCCATCCCCGCGATGATCTCTTCGCAGACCGCAAGGTTCCGGATCGCCTGTGCCGGGGTGATGGGGAAGGGCCGGCCCTCCCGGACACAGTCCACGAACATGCCCAGTTCCCGTTTCAGGGGCTCGAGCTTGTTGACGAGCACCTTCTCGATGATATTCTCCTGCACATACCGCTCGGCCTCCACCTGGTACTGGCCTGGCTTCCGGTAGATCGTCACCTCCTGTGTCATAAAGTTCCCTTCGATGGTGAACTCCTCTTCCTCGATGTAGACCATCCTGATCTTCTTCGACGATTTTCTGCTCGCAGAGAGGGAGACGGGGACACCCCCGCACTTCATCAGCACGCTGCAGACATCCATGCTCCCGGCAGAGTGGATCTCGCAGGGGTCGCCAAAGAATGTCGAGAGGAGAATATCGATGTCGTGGATCATGAGATCCTCGACAACCGTGCTGCCGGTTACCCGGGCAGAAGCCGGGTTATGCCGCTTCATCTCGACATATAAAGGCTTGTCGACGATCTTCTTGATCTCCTCGACGATGGGGTTGAACCGCTCGATATGGCCGACGCCGACCGTGATCCCGGCAGGGGCTGCCCTCATCATATCGGCTGCCTCCTTTGCCGTCGCGCAGATCGGTTTCTCGATGAGGACCGACCGCCCCTTCGAAAAGACCTGCCGGACAACCTGCCCGTGATGAGGAGTTGGGACGCAGACGCTTACGGCGTCGGTACGGGCGAGGAGGCTGTCCACGGATGAAAAGACCTCCAGCCCGTACTTCCCCGCCGCGTCCTCGGCTGCAGCCTTGTTCAGGTCGAAGACCCCGACAGAGTCCACGCTCTTCATCTCGGAGTAGACCCGCAGGTGGTTCTTTCCCATGGCCCCTGCGCCGATGACCCCGATGTCCATCAGGCCACCCGGTTGATGGTATCGCAGATGTACGCAAGTTCTTTACTGTCGAGCAGGGGGTGGACCGGGAGACTCAGCACCGACCCGGCGAGCGAACCCGAAACCGGGCAGGGGTCGGGGTCGTTCTGGAGCGCATAGATCGGCTGACGCTGGATCGGGATCGGGTAGTGTATTGCAGTGCCGATCCCCTTTGCCTTCAGGTACTCGATGAATTCTGCCCGCGGCATAGGGAATCCTTCGGTAAGGCGGATGACATACTGGTGGTACACGTGGTGGGAGTAGGGAGCGACCTTCGGGAGCACGAGGCCTTTCACCGCGATATGGGTGTTGAAATACTCCGCGTTTTTCCGGCGGCGGAGGTTGAACTTGTCGAGCTTCTTCAGCTGCACGATACCTATCGCAGCCGCGATATCGGTCATCCGGTAATTGTACCCGAGCCGGGTATGGAGGTACTTCTCGCTCTGGCCGTGGTTGATGATGAGGCGCAGGCGCTCGTTGTACGCCCTCTCGTTCGTGGTGACCATGCCGCCCTCGCCGGTGATCATGTTCTTGGTCGCGTAGAACGAGAAGCACCCGAAATGCCCGAAACCGCCGGTCTTCTGGCCTTTATAGAGGGCCCCGTGCGCCTGGGCCGCGTCCTCGACCAGCTTGAGGTTGTGGGCCTCGCAGACCTGCTTGACCGCTTCCACGTCGAACGGTTGCCCGAAGAGGTGGACCCCGACAACAGCCTTCGTCTTCGGCGTGACCCGCTCCTCTGCCTGCTGAGGGTTGATCGTAAAGGTCTCCGGGTCGACATCCACAAAGACCGGCCTTGCACCACACATGGAGACTGCGGTCGCCGTGGCGATAAACGAGAACGCAGGCACGATCACCTCGTCGCCATACCCGATATCCGCTGCGAGGAGGGCGGCATGGAGTGCAGCCGTCCCGTTATTGATTGCGACTGCATGGGTCGACCCGCAATAGTCGGCGAATTTCTTCTCGAATTCCAGTACCCTCTCTCCGGATGCCAGCATCCCGGATTCGAGGACTGCCGTTACTGCGGAGATCTCGTCCTGGCCGAGTGCCGGCCGTGCTATGTGTATTGGATCCAAGGGTTCACCCTCATGTGACGTTCTGATGCTGATACAGGGTAAGTTATTATTTAATAATATCGTTCCGGGTGTCCGCAGATCATTTTTCAGAGCTTCCGATCCCGGGGTCGAAGAATGCTGGCGCATTCTTCTCCTCCCCGGACCTCGCTGAACCTTTTTTCCGGAAGTCGAAGAAATTCGATGAATTTCTTCTCCTCCTCGAACCTCGCTGCGCTCGGTTCTTCGGATTCAAAAGATAGCCTATTGTGCCAGTATTGCCAATAATCGTACGGACATGGGGAGGGATGGCAACGCAGCATATCATTTCCATCGGCGATTTTGACCGGAACGAGATCGACCGCATGCTGGACCATGCGCGGCAGATCGATCAGAACAACTATGACCGGAACGCCCTGCACGGCAGGATCCTCGCCGTCCTCTTCTTCGAACCCAGCACCCGTACGCGGATGTCCTTTGAGTCCGCCATTGCCCGCCTCGGCGGAACCTCGCTCTCGGTGGGGAGTGTGGAGGCGTGCTCGATGGCAAAGGGAGAGACCCTCGCCGATACTATCCGGGTGGTCAGCGGGTACGCCGACGCAATCGTGATCCGGCACCCGAAAGAGGGCGCGGCACGCCTCGCGGCGGAGTTCGCCACCGTCCCCGTCATCAACGCGGGTGACGGAGCCGGGCAGCACCCGTCCCAGACCCTCCTCGACCTGTACACCATCCGGCAGTCAATGCCTATCGACGGGATCGATGTGGCGCTCGTCGGCGACCTCCGGTACGGGCGCACCGCCCATTCCCTCGCGTCAGCCCTCTCCTTATACAACGCGCGCCTCCACACGGTCTCCCCCAAAGGCCTCGAGCTCCCCTCTTCGATGCTCGCGGAGCTGAGGGAGAAGGGGATGGAGATCATCGAACACGACGATATCGGCGAGGTGGCAGGAAGCGTGGACGTCCTCTACGTCACGAGGATCCAGCGCGAACGGTTCCCCGATTCGGCCTCCTACTTCAACGTCGCGTCGAGCTACCGGATCACCCCCGAGATCCTTGCGGGCGCCCGGAAGCACCTCATCATCCTCCACCCCCTCCCCCGGGTTGACGAGATCGACCCCCGGGTAGATGATTCGCCTCATGCCCGGTACTTCGAACAATCGAGGAACGGCGTGCCGGTCCGGATGGCGATGCTCATGAAGGTGCTCCAATGAAGAGCCAGGAAAAAGCGGAGAGCGCCGGGAACGAGGGACTCCTCGTCAGGAGGATCCGGAACGGGACGGTCATCGACCATATCGACAGCGGCGAGGCCCTCAACGTGGTCAAGATCCTCGGGATTACCGGCACGACGCAGGAGGCCCTCTCCATCGCTACCAACGTACAGAGCAGGGAGATGGGCAAAAAAGATATCGTCAAGCTTGCCAACCGGGAGCTCTCCAAGGAGGAGGTGGACCGGATCGCGCTCATCTCGCCCCGGGCAACCATCAACATCGTCCGGGACTTCAAGGTCTGCGAGAAGAAAGGGGTCGAGACCCCCTCGCTCATCGTGGGGATCGTCAGATGTCCGAACCCGGGCTGCATCTCCAATACCAACGAGCCGATAGCAAGCAAGTTCCGCGTCACCGGCAAGGGGCTCCGGTGCATCTACTGCGACTGGGTGATCACCCGGGACATCACGAGCCATATCATCTGATCAGGTTACCGTGGACGTCGATCTCTCCCCGGTAGATCCGGGTGCTGGAGATGCAGCGCCCGTCCTCGGCAAGCACGCAGCTGATCTGG
>DATJBJ010000058.1:0-7908 GCA_035515395.1 Methanoregula sp.
CCGTTTTCGCAATCTGTTCCGGCACCGCACTGCCGGTTATTGTCGCTACGCTGCCCGTGCAGGAGAACAGCTCAGGCGGGCATCATCCCCAGCCGGCAAGCGCTTCCCCCTCGGAAGGGTAGATGGAAAAGATTGTCGTAAACCCGGCAAGACCGAGGACCTTGTGGACTTCCGCTCCGAGGCTGCACAATGCGAACCGGTCTGCCGGGTTCCTGAGCTTCTTGGCGGTGGCGAGGAGCACCCGCAAGCCCCCGCTGCTGATATACGGGACACCTGCGAAATCCAGCAGGATCTTCCGGTGCCCGAGCTCAATTTCCCGGTTGAGAGCTTTTTCGAGATCCGGCGCCGCTGCGGTGTCAACCCTCCCGGCGAGCGCCATGATCGTCGCATCGCCTCGTTGTTCGGTCTTGATCTCCACGTTGTTTCCCCTGACAGATGTTTTTGTGTACTCCGGATATCGGTTTTTTTTGTGATAATTCTATGCACCTGTCATGGCAGGTGTCCGCACCTTCCCTGCTCTCATGCCGGCCTTTCGCACATGTACCGGTACGCGACTATTAAGTGAGACCGTGTTCAAACCCTCTAAGAAGAGTGCGCATCCAACCATGGACTTCTCGATCTTATCCTCGTTCCTCGTCCTCCTCCAGCTGATCTGTGTCATCATCGTCGCCGCGTACCTCCTGACCCGGAGCCGGATCTTCGCTGAAGTACTGGACGGCCACCCCGCGGTAAAGACCCAGATCATCCTCATCATCTTCTTCGGGGGCCTCTCCATCTACGGGACGCTCAGCGGCGTAGATTTCATGGGTGCGATCGTCAATGTCCGCGATCTCGGGCCTATGGTCGCGGGCCTGTTAGGGGGACCCGTCGTAGGGCTCGGCGCCGGCCTGATCGGCGCAGCCCACCGGCTGACCCTCGGCGGTTTCACGGTCTATTCCTGTTCTCTCGCTACCGTGCTCGCCGGCCTCTTCGGAGGCTTCATCTGGCTCGCATCGAAGAGGACCTTCCCCGGCATCGCGATCGCCGTCCTTTATGCAATCCTCATGGAAGGCCTGCACATGGCGCTTGTGCTTGCCATGGATCCGCCGTTCGACCTGGCGCTTGCCGTAGTCTCGTCCCTCTCCCTCCCGATGATCCTCGCGAACGCAGCGGGGATGTTTGTCTTTGCCTTCATCATCGAGAACCTGAGGAGCGAGCGGAAGATGCAGGCTGAACGGGATGTACTGCTCCGGGAGATGGAGCGGAAGAATACCGAGCTCGCGATTGCAGCGGATATCCAGCAGAGCTTCCTTCCCGAGACAATTACGCAGATCGAGGGCTTCGATATTGCCGCACGGAGCGTGATGGCAAAAGAGGTCGGCGGGGATTTCTTCGACGTGATCCCGTTCGAAGTGATCCCCCTCAGGAAAGACCGCCTCGGGCTCATGATCGCCGACGTATCGGGAAAAGGTATACCGGCGGCCCTCTTCATGGCGCTGTCCCGGATCGTGGTGCGGGTCAATGCATCCTGGCACCAGGACCGGCCCGCGGACGCGATCCGGGACGCCAACGTTATTATCACCGCGGACTCGAAATCCGGGATGTTCGTTACGCTCTTCTACGGCGTGCTTGACGCCGGGTCAAAGTCCCTGAGCTACGTGAACGCGGGGCACAACCCGCCGCTCCTCTGCCACGGGGTCGACGGGTCGTTTACTGAACTGCCGGCGACCGGAATTGCGATGGGCGCCAGGGCGGATGCACGGTACAGGGCTGATGCTGTCCGCATCGGCACCGGCGACGTCATGATACTCTACACCGACGGCATCACCGAGGCCGAGAACGCCGGCCTCGAGATGTTCGGCACGGAACGGCTCAAGGAGGTCATCCTGCGGTCGCGGGCGCTTTCCTCGCAGGAGATCAGCGGGAATATCCTCGACGCGATAAAAGGATTCTGCGGCGACCACCCGCAGTCTGACGATATCACCCTCATGGTGATCCGGGCGGTGTGACATGACAGACCCTGAATTATCCGTAACGATCCCTTCGGATACCGGTGCCATTCCCGGGGTCACTGCAGCCCTGGAGGAGATGATGAGGGCGCACGCGTTTGCGGAGGACGAGATCCTCGACCTCCAGCTCGCCGTCGAGGAGGCCGTCTCAAACGTGATCCTGCACGGGTACGTGAACGGCGCAGGGGAGATCACGGTCCGCTGCCGGGCATCGGACGACATGGCTGAGGTCCGGATCGAGGATTCGGCTCCTCCCTTCGACCCGCTCTCGCTGCCGGAACCCGACACCGCCGCGGATATCGAGAACCGCACTGTCGGGGGGCTCGGAATACACCTCATCAGGAGGGTCGCGGACGGGATCGCGTACCGTTATGAGGGAGGGAAAAACATCCTCGTGCTGGTCAAGTGGAAAGCCTTTTAGCCGGGTGATTCGCCGGATTTTACTGGTCATTTCAATGCTCCGGGAACCGGAGCCTGCGGCTGCGCCTGAGAGGACTGCGATGACACCGGTTTGCAGGGAGATCCGTTAAAACCTCTTCGGGTCCGTGCTCACGTCCACAATCACCGGACGGTTCAGTGTCATCGCTTTTCCGAGTGCCGGCTTGAGTTCTTCCGGCTGCTCAACCCGGATCCCTGCCCCACCGCAGATATCCGCATACCGGGCAAAGTCCGGGTTGAGGAGATCGGTGGCAAAGTTCGGGTAGTGTTCCTGCATCTGCTCAACCTGGATCATCCCCAGCTGCCGGTTGTTGAGTACGACCACGACCATGGGGAGGTTGTATTTGATCGCGGTCACGAAGTCCCCCATCGCCATCGAGAAGCCGCCATCGCCCGTAATGCAGAAGACCTGTTTCCCCGGATACGCGATCTTTGCTGCGAGAGCGCCCGGGAACCCGAAGCCCATCGTGGCGAGGTATCCGGACATGCAGAACCGCTGCCGCTTCATCCGGAAGTTCCGGCCGAACCACCACTGGTTCTCGCCGACATCGAGCGAGATAACGGCGTCTTCCGGGATCGTCTCCGAGAGGACCTTCATGATGAACGGGGGGCGGAGCGGGGCGGCCCTGCTGTCCGCCTCCCCGTCGCGCTGTGCGTCCCACGCTGCCTTCATCGCTGCGATCTCCTGCCGGCTTTTTCCGGCCGGCCGCTCCCGGATGAGCGGGAGGAGGCGGGGAAGGACAAGCCGGGCGTTCCCCCAGAGCGGGACGGACTGTTCATTCCTGCCAAGCTTTACCGGGTCAATGTCGAGCTGGACCATCGCCTTGCCGGCCGGAACATTCGTGAACTTTGAGAAGCCGACGCCGAGGGTGACGAGAAGGTCGGCTCCGGCTGCGAGGTTCCGTGCCTGGGGGGACCCTACCGACCCGAGGATCCCGACAACCCAGGGGTTCTCCTCGGGTATGATCCCCTTCGCCCGGAACGTGGTGAGGACCGGGGCGCCGAGCTTTTCGGCGAGTGCGAGGATATCCGGTCCCGAACCGTACGCACCCCAGCCGGCGAGGATCACCGGCTTTTCTGCGGCGTTGATGGCACTAGCTGCTTTTCCCATGGCCTCGTCCGTTGGGAGAATGTCGGGACCGGCGATACACGACTCCCGGACGCAGGCCTTCGCATCGAGCGGCTGTTTCTGGATATCGTTCGGGACCGAGAGCTGGGCTACGCCGTGGTGGAGGATCGCGTACTTGAGCGCACGGTTCAGGAGGAGGACGGCGACGTTCTTCTCGTACACGGTGTTGTTGTATACCGTTATCGGCCGGAAGAAGGCGTCCTGATCGATCTCCTGGATCCCGCCCGGGCCGGTATACTGGGTCTCTACCTGGCCGTTGAGGGAGATGATCGAGGCGTGGTCCTCCTTGGCATCGTAGAGGCCGGTAGTGAGGTTTGTCGCGCCTGGGCCGGCGATCGTGAGGCAGCCGGCGATCTTTCCGGTGAGCTTGTGGTACGCGGAGGCAGCCATCGCGGCGTTCTCCTCGTGCCGGACAACAATGTACCGGATCGTGGGATTTTTTCGGATCGCGTCAACGAGCCCGAGCGACGATGTCCCCGGCAGACCGAAGACGAGGTCTACCCCCCACTTCGCGAGCTCGGCAACCAGGACATCGGAGACGGTCGTCCCGGCTTCCGCGTGGGCTTCTCCCGCGTCCCCGGGAAGAAGTTCGAACGCGTCTTTCGGAGCGCCGCAGACCGGGCAGGTCCAGTCGGCCGGGAGATCGGCAAATTTTGTCCCCGCCGCCGCATCGGCGTCCGGGTCACCCTTCTCCTCGTCATAAATATACCCGCAGACGGTACACTTCCACTTCGCCATATGCGTCTCCCATAGGAGTCCGCTTATAATAATGTTGGGACGGTCCGGTACCGTCAGAGACCTTTTCGGCACGGTCCCAGCTGTGCCACCTCCGGAACGCAGGAAAGGCAGCAACGACCGGCCAAGACTTTTTTAACCAGCACGTGGTGTCTATGCATCAGGATAAACGGGACCGGAGTGGTGGTCTCTCCGCTACCAGTGGTCCCGCCGGTCCACCGGGACACGTCCCGACACGTGATCGCCATGAAGACAAAGAAGACGACCTACGTCTCCCCTGGGGACGACGAGAACATGCACCGGGAATACGAACGCGGCCTAAAAGCCGCAGTCCGCGAGCTTGGGAAGTCCCATCCTCTCCACATCGGGGATGAAGAGATCCTCGCGGAGCCGGAGTTCGAAGTCCGGGCCCCGTTCGACACTTCTGTCCTCATAGGGAAATTCCAGACCGCGTCGCCGGCACTCATCCGGTCTGCGATCGCGACTGCGAAACGTGCGTTTCCGGCCTGGAAGGAGACCGGCTGGAAACAGCGGGTAAAGATCCTCAGGAAGGCTGCGACCCTCCTTGAGCGCGAAAAATACACCCTCGCGGCCCTGATCACGTACGAGGCCGGGAAGACGCGGGCCGAGGCGGTCGCAGAGGTCAGTGAGGCCATCGATATGATCCGGTACCATGCTGCGGTCTATGTCCGGAACAGGGGTTATGTCGCCCCTATGGAGTCCGAACCTCCGGAGACCGTCTGCCGGAGCGTAATGCGCCCGTACGGGACCTGGACGGTCATCTCCCCGTTCAACTTCCCGCTCAGCCTCGCGACCGGCATGGCCTCCGGGGCGCTTCTCTGCGGGAACACGGTCGTGCTGAAACCCACCAGCGAAGCGCCTTTCTCCTGCCTGAAACTGTACGAGGCGCTTGTAGCGGCAGGCGTGCCGTCGGGTGCGCTCCATTATCTCACCGGGCCGGGCGGCGCATTCGGGGAGGTGATCACCGCCCACCCCGATGTGGACGGGATCGCTTTCACCGGTTCCCGGGACGCAGGGATCTGGCTCCAGCGGTCTTTCTCTGAGCGCCAGCCCTATCCCAAGCCGGTCATTGCCGAGATGGGCAGCAAGAACCCGGTCATCGTTACCGCGAACGCGGACCTCGACAAGGCGGCCGAAGGGGTGATGAGGAGCGCATTTGGGTACTCCGGTCAGAAATGCAGCGCTGCATCCCGGGTGTACGTCCACCAGGCGGTCTTCGAATCGTTTGTCCGCCTCCTCGCGATAAAGACAGCGGCGCTGGTCACCGGCGATCCGCGGGGGCGGGAGACATACATGGGCCCGGTCATCGATCATGCGGCGAAGGCCCGGTTCCGGGAGATCGTGGCCCGGGTCCTGCGGGACGGTGGTGAGATTGTCACCGGTGGCAGCGAGCCGGCCGGCAGTGAATTTTCGCACGGGTATTTTGTCGAGCCGACCATCGTGACCGGTCTCCCGCGGGGGCACCCGCTCCTGAAAAGAGAACTCTTCGTCCCGCTCCTCATTATCGAGCCGTGTGCGAGCCTTGAGGAAGCCCTTTCAGAGGCGAACAACACGGACTTCGGCCTCACGGCGGGGATCTTCTCCGAAGACCCGCAGGAAGTCGATTATTTCTTTGACGTCATCCAGTCCGGGGTGGCCTACGCCAACCGCCGGGGCGGGGCAACGACCGGGGCCTGGCCGGGGATGCAGCCGTTCGGGGGATGGAAGGCGAGCGGCTCCACCGGCAAGGGGGTCGGGGGTCCCTGGTATCTCCTCTCGTACATGCGGGAGCAGGCGCAGACCCGGATCTCCGGGCCCTGAGACGGAGAAGGTTTTGCTTTCTCCTCTCTTGTATCGTCACGGCGACGGTTTATATTCCGGGACAATAATGTATACTTGCCATGACGCCGGTTCGGAAATGGGGGCCGGGGCCGTATTCGGTTGTGGTCATCCACGGCGGCCCGGGAGCGCCCGGCGAAGTCGCGCCGATAGCTCGTGAGCTTTCGGCAATACGGGGGGTGCTCGAGCCGTTCCAGACCGAAGTGACCCTTGAGGATCAGGTCCGCGAGCTCCATGCCGTCCTGACAGAGCACGGCAGTGCGCCGCTCGTCCTCATCGGTTTTTCTTATGGTGCATTCCTCTCGTGGATCTTTACGTCCCGGTATTCCGGGCTCGTCCGCAAGCTGATCCTCGTCGGATGCCCCCCGTTTGAGGAGCGGTATGCGCCTGCCATAACGAGAAAACGGCTCGACCGGCTCAGGCCGGCAGATCGCGAGGAGGCCCAGGCGCTCATAGCCCGGCTTGACGACCCGGCCCCGGGCGACAAGAACCTCCTGCTCGCCCGGCTCGGTGCGATCCTTGCCCGTGCCGATGCCTTCGACCCGGTCCATCCCGACGACGAGGCGTTCCTCTGCCAGTACGATGTCTTCCGCGGGGTCTGGGACGAGGTATGCGAGCTGCGGGAGAAACAGATCCTCCTCGGGATGGGGAAGCGGATCACCTGTCCGGTTATCGCGATCCACGGCGACTGGGACCCCCACCCGGCAGAGGGAGTGAACGATCCCCTCGCAAAAAGCCTTCCGGACTTCCGGTTCGTGCTCCTCGAGAATTGCGGTCACCGCCCGTGGATCGAGCGGAGCGCGGGAGAAGCATTCTATAAGCTGCTGGCCATGGAGATCTAAGGAAGCGGGCCCCGGAAGGCCTGGCCCGAATCCCGGGACGTACCCGGGGAACCGCGGTGCCGGAGGAACATTTTTTTTTAATGCCTGCAGTGATATTCTGGATTTTCCATTAGATCATACCTATCAAAAAGAACACAATCTTCAGATTTATCCATCAAAATACTCCAGGGATTTTTTGATTGGGATTCATCAAGAAAGTCCCGGAAGAAATTGGGGTATATCATATCTATCCTTAAAAACTGTCACGCATTGCCCATCACTGTACAAACAAAAAGTTCTTGAACTGCCACGGATCCGAACGATCGCAGCTGTTGTCCGGGTTCTCCTTGAAATACACCGCCCGGTTCTTCAGGGGCGTCCAGTCGGACGGCGCCGACGAGAAGGTGCCGAGATAGGGTTTTGCGATGTCGAGGACGAACTCGTGCGGGAGGTCGTCGGGGAGGCAGAATCCCCGCTTCGGGTTCTCGATCATCCACATGACGGCGGTGACGACACCGAGGGCGACCTGAACGGTCGTCGCATTCTGGCCGGGGGCAAGGGTCTTGGCCTCTTCGATCGAGAGGATACTCCCCGTCCACCATGAGTTGTACGGGTGTCCCATCAGGAGCGCACCAAGGATGTCTGCGCCCGAGATGATCTCCCGGTCGTTCAGGATCCGGAGCTTCGGCTGGAGCTCGTAGTTCCTGCCCCGCAGCTCGTGGAGCGACGCGACCGTTGCGTCGCAGGGCAGGTACGCGTAATGAACGGTAGGGCGGTAGACAGCTTTGCCGTTCTTCCAGACCGTCCACCGGTCCGAGATCCCGAACGCCTCACCGTGCCGGATCACCATCCCCACGATCTCATGGTTTGGGAGCCAGGACCTGACCCAGGTGTTGATCCCCATCCGGGCAAGCAGGATCTCATTCTTGGGTCCAACCGGGGGGACGTAGGAATGTTC
>DATJBJ010000059.1:0-2585 GCA_035515395.1 Methanoregula sp.
GCAAACGCGTAGAACCCGGCCAGGTCCTCGTCAGCGCCAAGGCCGTCCCGGACGATCGCTTCGAGTTCCGCCGCATCCCCGTCGGCAAGCGGCTCCTCCGTGTACGCACGGACCCTGACCGTGCGGCCGTCCGCCGCCATCGCGAGCCCGGCGGTAATGCCGTTCACCCGGACTCCCGTCCAGAGAGTCCCCGACTCGAAGCTCTCCTTCGGCGTGGACCAGTGCCAGCCCGCGGGTTTTGCCACGGTGAGCGCGAAGTCAAACGGGGCCGGCACCTCGAGCGAGAACGCCCGCCCGTGCCGGAGCCGGGTGGCTTTTCTGCCGCCGCTGCGGGCGGGGCCGGCCCGCGGGGGGGCTTTCCGCTCACGCGCCGGTGCCATGGACGAGGACGACGGTGATGGTGCTCTCGCTCCCCACCCGCATCGCCTCCTGCACCAGCCGCTCGCAGGCCGCGTCGGGGCTCCCGCCCGAGTCCCGGACGATCGCGGCGATGGCTCCGGCAGTGAGGTGGTCGGTGAGGCCGTCGGAGGCGATCAGGAGGTACTCGTCGCCCAGCACGAACTCGACCGGGTCGGACTCCTTGAGCCGGTACGGGGCGCCGAGCACGTGGGAGACCATGGCCGCAAGCGAAGGTTCCGGCGGGCGTGCTGCCGGTGCCGGGCGGGAAGCCGGGCGCCGGCTCCGGGCCGCGGCCGCCGCGTACTCCGCGGTGGCGCCGTTAATCACGAGCGCATTCTTCCCGGAGATGTCGAGCAGGGTGCAGGTGTTTTTCGTATCGATGAGGCAGGCGGTGAGCGTGGTCGCGAGGCCGGCGTGCCGGGGCTCGGATCCGGAGAGGGCGCCGACCGCAGCGTCGGCTTTCCGGACCGCGGCGACGAGGAGCTCCCGGGCGGTCCCGCGGGACCCTTTCAGGCTCTCCCGGAACGCATTGACGGCCGCCCGGCTCGCTGCTGCGCCGTCCGGGTGTCCGGGCACCCCGTCTGCGACCGCACAGACAACATAGTCCCCGATCCGCCCGGTGAAGAACGCGTCGTCGTTCTCCGGGCGGAGGCCGTGCTCCGAGAGGGCTGAATAGCTGATTCCAGGCATGCTTCACGCATGTCGCCCGGGCATCATAAAGCTGTTGACGGGAGGGGGGGCGATCTCCTGACCGGTTCAACGGGCAGCTGTCGCCGTTCGGGTTTTTCATATATATATTTGATTGGGGCTATAGTTTTACGGGGAGGATACCATCCAGGACGGCCCTTCCGCATTCAAATACCCTTCCGGTTTTTTTCCCATCTATTGAGATAATGTCAAACTTTATGAGCTCAGGGGCCGAACCCGGAGGTGCCAGGGGCAAGGGTTCTCATGAAGACAAAGTTCGGCTGGGTGGAGATCCGCCATGTCCGGTACGACCACGATGTCATCGTCCACAAGGACCGGTCCGTGGAGAAACGGTCCAAGAAGAAATCGAAGAAGCTCAAAGACCAGTACGGGCATACCCCGCTCGCCGTCCACGAGCTCGCTTTCCTCGAGGACGAAGATCCCGGGGTCGTCTATATCGGCACCGGGCAGTTCGGCGACCTTCCGGTGACGGACGAGGCAAAGGATTTCCTCGCGGAGTACACGACCATCATCCTCCCGACCCCCGAAGTCCTGGAACTTATGGAGAAGGAGACCCGGCCCTATGCCGCTGTCCTGCACGTGACCTGCTGAAGCTGCTCCTCGGCGCTTTCAAACCCTTACGGTGCCGGACGCTGCCTCCCCAGGATCGGCCGCCGGGCCACGGCCGTGAGCGCTTTTATTGTCCTTGCGCCCGTACCGGCAAAAGGATCTCAGGCTTTTGCTTTGCCAGTGAGATAATTCCGGGTCCGGTCCCGCAGGCCGGCAAGCGACCTGCCAAGCGCCGAAAACCCGCGGAGGATCTCCCCGTTCTTCGGGATGCGTGGCATCCCGGTCGTTCCTGCCGGCAGTTTTCCCGCTTCCGCGGGTCCTGCACCGGCCTTTGCAAGGGACTTTCTCTTCTTTGCCATGATTTTTAGATCACCATTGTTTCCCAGCACGGGATGCAGAGCCCGGAGTACTCCGTGTACTCCCGGTCGAACGCGGGGAACACCATCCCGCAGCGCGGGCACGCGACCCCTGGTCTCATCCGGACTGACATCTCCCGCCGGATCCGGGCGAAGAGCCGGCGCCGGAGCTCCCTCTGCCGGTCCGGGGCCGCGGCGGCTTCCGTGCGGCGGCCCGGCCGGACCGGTGTGCACGGCCGGAAGGCGGAAGACCCGTTCCCGGCCGGGACCTCCCTTCCGGTCCGGCGGCTGTCATAGAGATCCCTGAATGTCCCGGCTACCCGCTCCAGCTGGTCCCGGTGGGTTACACCCGATGCAAACATCGTATCGCTCCGGGGAGGCGCACCCCGCGGATGCCTTCCCTGTACCACCATGGTCCCTGTAACTATATAGAATTGTCGAATTAACTATAGTTTTAAAAATTTATATAGGATGACGCATGAGCGGGCCGGCCTGCCGCGACCGTTTCGCAATATTAATAGGCAGGGACGGGGATTGAGAGGTATCACGTATGCCAGAGACCATGGAACTCTT
>DATJBJ010000060.1:0-6762 GCA_035515395.1 Methanoregula sp.
GAGAGCCTCCGGAGGAAGTGCCGGCACCTGGAGATGGTCCGGCCGAGCATGGAGGCGGCGGGGATGGACGTCTTTGCCACCGCGAAGAACGCCGGCTGGGAGCTCCGGACCATCCCCTGCAAAGACATGGAGTACGGCAAGATCGTCCACAGCGACCTCGTCTCGATCGGGCTCGTGATGATCGGGTGAAGAGGGCCGGGGGCCCGCTACACACCGGACGGCCGGGCACGGCCCGGGCCATCGGCGCCCCGACCCCGCCCGGTTTACGGGCATGAGCCTGTCGGCGTCCTATGGGGAGCTTGGTTTCTCTCCCCGCGAAAGGAGTCTTCCTGCCGTGCCGCGCTGCAGTACGGTAAAAACCGGTCCGGACGAAGGGCTGTCCCGCACCTGAGGGTCACCGGCCGTGGGCGCCTCCGCCGCCAAAGCCGCCGCCTCCCCCGAAGCCTCCACCGCCCCGGAACCCCCCGCCTCTCCCGCCGTACCCGCCGCCGCCTCCCCGGGACGGCGGCATGAACGCGATGAGCGGGACAAAGGCGTAGCTCATGGCGATGGCCCCGACCGGTACGCCGGTGTCCGGCATGTGGACATTGAGCGATTTCATCGCCTGCTCGACTTTTTTGCCAACCCCGAGCGCCGTCCCGTACACCAGCCACTCCCCCCACAGGGAGAGGTCGGAGGGCGCATATTTCTGGATCATGGCTTCGTCGGCAAGGAAGTGGGCAAACGAGTCCCACTCGAGTTTTTCCCTGTACCGGTCGTCCTTCCAGTGGCCGAAGAGGGCCGGGGGGGAGAGGAAGAGGGCGATGGCTGCCTGGAAGACGACGATCCCCCAGAGGACGGCTGCCGGTATGAGGATCGCGGCCTGCATCTGCGCCACGACGGTAACGACCACGGTGACCGCGCACCCGGCGATGCTTGCGAGGAGGAGCGGTATGAGGTGCTCGCTCCCGTCTACGATGTACTGGTAGGGGAGGGACGCGTCCGCACGGGTCGTGACAGCGGTGAGCATCCGCTGGAACTGCACCGCCTTCTGTTCCGACGCAAAGTCCGATTGTGCGTGCTGCGAGAGTTCCCCGAACCTCGCGGTGTCGAGCACGCCGTTTTCGGAGAGCTGCCGGACGAAGGCGATTACCCGCTGCTCGTAGGGGTCGGTTGTCGCGGACGACAGGACCCGGATCTCGATGGCCTTTCCCCCGGGTTTTTCCGTGATCTGGAGGATCTTCCGCCGGTGCAGGTCGAGGAGGGTAGCATAGAACCCGTCCTCGTCAAATTCCATCGCCGTGCCCTTGAAGACCAGGTTCACCTGCCACGGTTTGAGGGCAGGGTTGGGGACGGTGCTGAGGTACGCCGGGACCGTGAACGGCTTCTCCCGCCCGTACTTGTTGTAGATGAAGACGAAGAGGAGCGGGACGACGATGACCGCCGCCATCCCCAGGTACAGGAGGATCAGGCCGATCCAGTACGGCAGGTTATACCAGAAGGCCCCCGAGGCGGCGCTTCCCGCAAGATCCGTGCCCTGGCTCCTGAAGCCCGGTATCGGGGCAAGCCCGCCGGGCGTCGTCAGCATCTCCACCGCTACGTTCTCGTCCGCTCCCGCGCTCCCGGTGATGACGTACGTGTCCCCGATCTTTGCCGTTGCAAGGGTCGGCGGATATGCATAGATTTTAGTGATATTATCGGCCGGGACCGTGATCCGTACCGCGTGGTACGGCACATGGCTGCCTGCGAGCAGGAGGTTGAGGTGGTCGTTTGCGGAATCGTACTCGATCGGCGGGTGGACCACGAAGGTGTACCCGGCGGTGTACTCCCCTGCCGGGAAATACGCCGGGTCATAGATCCCGATCTCGTTATCGTCGGCAAGGTACCCGACCTGCGACTCCGTGTCGGCCGAGGTGGAGCCGGCCAGGATCACGTTCCCCCCGGAGTCCTTCGCGTACCCGATCATCCCTGCCGGGGGGTCGATCGAGACGAGCTGGACCGAGGGGACGGAGCTCGTGCCGGTGACGAGCGGTTCTTCCCAGTTCCGGAAGAGCATCCGGTACTCTCCCGAAGTCCCCACGTCGTACGTGTACTGTTCGTGGAGCGTCCCGTCCGGGTACAGGGTCGCCTGGCAGGAACTGACGGTCAGGTCGCCTTCGAGGAGCGGCGGGACGGTGACGACGAGGATGATGCCGGCAATGCCGATGACGAGCGTTGCGACGACGAGCGCGGCCAGCTGCTGTGTTTCGCCCACGGTTATTCCCCCCTAGAACCCGATCTTCGGCGGCGCCGCGACTGCCTCTTCGAACTGCAGGTACTCCCGTTTCACGAGGTGCGCGAGGCGCCCGATGAAGCGTGAGGGGATCGTGTCCATCATCGTGTTGAACTGCTGCGAGATGGCGTTGCAGGAGTACCGCTGCCGTGCGATCTCCCCTTCGATCTCCCTGACCGGGTCCATGAGCGAGCTCACTTCGGTGGATGTTTTGAGGCTGGGGTAGTTCTCGGCCACCGCGAGGAGCCGGCCGAAGATCGAGCGGGACTCTGCCTCCATCCTGTCGAGGTCGCCCGGGCCCGCGGTCGCCACGGCGGCCCGCATGGCGGTGACTTTCGTGAAGGTCTCCTGCTCGAACTTCGCGTAGCTCTTCACTGCCCCGAGGAGTTCGCCGATCATGTCCAGCCGTTTCTTCATGGCAACCCGGATCTGCCCGAGGGTCGCATCGGACGAATTTTTCAGCACATAGAACCGGTTGTAGATGCCGATCGAGCTTGCGATTATATAGACGATGACGAGGGCGATGATACCCGGGACAACCCATCCGGGAATATCCTCAAACATGGTTTTTCCTCCGGAGAGATATCCGCGCTACTACATAAGCCATGGGGCGGGGGAGCGGGTGCAGGAGGAATCGTTCCGGGAGACCTCCTGACCGGGGAACTGCAGTTACGCTGCGGGAACGGGGCAGTATCTTTTCCTCGAATATGTATCCCCCGCAAATGTTACACGGGATAAGTTTTCAAAAAAATAGCTGACCTTATATATTTGAATACCGGAATGAATTATGTAAACGAGGTGATTTCGTTATGGCGGATATTGTCATGAGTGATATTCTCTGGGTATTGCTTCTCGGGCTGCTGGGCGGCCTTGTGCACGATGTTGTAAACAATAACGGATTCACGAAGTGGAACATCGATAAGTCTGTTCCCGCAGTCCTCAAGCTGGGCTCCATCGGCAGCATGATCCTGGGGATCGCGGCGGCTCTTGTCACCTACGCATCCACGGTGGGTTCTGCAGCTGCCGGCACATCAGTGCCGTTCACCCAGCTCATCGTGATCGCGTTCACCTCCGGCATCGGCGGCGGTGCGATCCTCAACGCGTACGTGAGCAAGCAGACCGCAAACGTGAACCAGGCGACGACGAAAGTCAAGATGGCGACGGCGAAGCTGGCGGCCCACCACTTCTGTACTTCAAAGGACGCCGAAGCAGCATCGAAGTTCATCGCGGCGCTGGAAAGCGTCTGACCCCCTTTTTCCCGGCGCCGGATCGCGCCTTAAGTCTGCCTTCGTTCTCTTTTGCGTTCATTCCCTTTTCGCTTTTGTTCTCTTCTCGTCCGGCACGGTGGACGGCATGCCGGGGAAGACCTGTTACCCCGTCTTCCCGACCGTGGCGAGATAGATCAGGAACTGTTCCACCCCGTCGATCCCGAGGATCTGGTTCATCGCGTCGTCGTCGTACGCGGCGATGGCGCAGGCGCCGCAGCCGACGGCCTGCGCCGCGAGGTACAGGTTCTGGCAGGCGTGCCCGGCGTCCTTGTGGAGCTCCCGGTACCCCCGCTCGCCGTACCGCCACGTCATCCGGTACGGGACCGCGACCCAGAGGAAAGCCACGCCGCACCGCATCACGAACTGCTGGCCGAGGCAGGCCTCCGCGATACGGATGTGGAGCGCGGGGCCGGTGTCCCGCTGCTGGAGCCGGTGCGAGAGGGCGAGGTACCGGTACAGCCCCGGCGCAAGCCCGTCCACGTCATTGACGAGCAGGTGCGTTTCGAGGGCGTGCCGGGCGCCGGCCGACGGCACCGTGCGGAAGGTGGCCGAAGTCCCGGCGACCTTCTTCACGCCCTGCGTGCACCAGAGGAGGAACGCGAGCTCTTCGAGGGAAAGCGGCTCTTTTGCATAGGCGCGGACGCTGTGGCGCTCCTCGATGGCCTTCCGGAGATCCAGGGCCGGGACTTCGATGGTCTCCGGCCCCGGGAGAGCGATGACCGGCTTGTTCTCATCGGCCGGCAGTTCGAGCGGCGGCTGGGGGAGCCCCTTCTGCTGGTCGGAGGCGGGTATGTACCGGTACTTCGTCTTCTCCATGAACTCCTCACCGGTCTTGCTGGCTGGCATGAGGAGCCGGTCTGTGCTGTGGCGGGATATAAGGGATGCGGGTGGGGCAGGGTGGTGCAGGCTTTTTTTTTCAGAAGACCATCCTGATGATGCCGTCCACACCGTAATGGACAATCGTGCATACCAGGATGATCACGCTCGCGAAGACAAACGCCATCGCGGTGTTTCCCTGTTTGATCTCCCGGAGCGCATCGGGTGCGGGATGGAAGCGGGCGATGCCGTACATCACCCCATAGACCGATCCGATCGCAAGGAGGATGCTCAGGGCCAGTTCGGCGACCGACGACCCGACGGTAATACCGTCCGCGGCCGTGATCATGCCGTCCGCTGCGATGAGGTCCAGCCCGGTCAGGACCCCCCGGACCCCGGCATCTACGGCAAGGGAGATCCCGATGAAGATCGAGGCGACCAGGATGCCGACGGCGACGTTCCCCTTCTTCAGCTCGCCGGGGGCATCGAACCCCCCGGTTATGGTGCTGAAGGTGAACATCCCTGCGTACAGGGCGACGACAGAAAACAGGATGGCGACGACCAGCTGGACGAGGCCGATTGCCACGTTCACCGCCATGGTCATGGAAGGGACCCCCGTGTCATCATCCCGGGTATATTCGTCACGGATTTATTAAAGGGTATACGGGGCCGGAACCTCAACCATTATTAACAAAGACCAGTCCATAGGCCCGCGTGTGAAACCCATGACACCGACGAAATTCCCCCTGTTGTTCCCCGGCCTGCTCATCGCCCTTGCGGCGATGGTCTCCCTGTACCCGGCGCTGGCTGTCTCCCCCGCCGGCGCCGGTACTACCGGCCCGGGACCGGTGAATATCGTGCTCCCGGGAGGATCCCCGGACACGGCCGGCCCGGCAGCGGATGCAGTCTCCTTCCAGGGCGTCCGGGTGTACGGCGAGGTCATGTACCCCTACGCCCTCCCGTCCCGGGTCGTCCCCCGCCCGGTCGGCCGGGGCTACCCCGTGGGGCCCGCCTACACCCCGTCGTATTATTACCCCGCGGGCTACACGCCGGTGTACACGAATTACCCGACCGGCACGGTGACCGTCACCTCAGACCCGTCGGCCGCGATCGTGACCATCGACGGGGGCACCACGGAGACGACCCCGTGGATCTACACGAACCTCTTCGCCGGGTACCACACGATCGAGATCAATTACCCCGGCTATGAGGCGTACACGACCAGCATCTACGTGGGCGACGGGAGCAACCCGGAGGTCGACGCCGAGCTCGTGCCGCTCCAGACCTACGGCTCCCTCACGGTCGACACGACCCCCGAGGGCGCGGACGTCTTCATCGACAGCAACGACGAGGGCCTGTCGCCGGTGACGGTCGGCGGGCTCACGGCCGGCACCCACCAGGTGGAGGCGCACCTCGCCGGCTACACCGCCCAGGTCCAGATGGTGACGGTGGCCTCCGGCCAGGGCACGGACATCAATATCCCGATGGCGGCCTACTCGCCGTCTTCGGACGAGGGCTCGATCGCGATCAGCGCGAATGTCCCCGGGGCGCTCGTGTACCTCGACGGCACCTACAAGGGGGCGATCACGGACGGCAACCCGTTCAACGTCGTCGCGGTCAGCCCGGGCTCCCACGCCCTCCTCCTCCACAACCCCGGGTATACCGATTTCACGCAGACTACCGTCGTCACCGCGGGCCAGGTCACCTATGTTACCGCGACGCTCACCGCGGCGGCCCCTGCCCTGCAGGGCACGCCCGCGTCCTCCCAGACCGGGTCCCTCGTCGCGACCTCCAGCCCGTCCGGGGGCCAGGTCTACCTCGACAACCAGTTCCGGGGGGTAGCCCCGGTCACGGTCTACGACGTTGCCCCGGGCGACCATATCGTGAACATGAAGCTCGCCGGCTACAGCGACTGGTCGGGCTCCGTGACGGTGCAGCCGGGCCAGGTTGCGCAGGTGACCGCCCAGTTCACCGGGTCGCCCGGCGCAGCCCCGACCACCCGGGCCGGGCTGCCGGCCGGCGTCGCTGTTGCGGCGCTCGCTGCCGCTGCCGTGGCTGCGGCCGGGCGGTTCCGGCGGCGGGACTGAGGCGTCGGCCCCGCGCTGTTGGTACAATATCCCGGAAATTTTTTAAATTCCTGTCTCCGGCTTTTTTTACCTGTCGTGTTTCCGGTGATGACGGGCAACGATACCCGCTACCGGTTGCCTAAAACCCGGGCCCGGCCCGGACCGCCCGCATGATCCGGAATTTCCGGGCACGGCTTTGGTTATCGGGGAAAGGAGAGGCCCGGCAGACTGTTTTAAAACCCCCGGGCACAAAACCGCTCCCGCCTCTATCCCGCTGCCCGCGTGTCTCCGGTCCAAACCAAGGTTATTCATGGTGAAAAAAGAGAAAGAAAGTACCCGAACAACAGAATGGCAACGCAAA
>DATJBJ010000061.1:0-4551 GCA_035515395.1 Methanoregula sp.
TTACTCACCCATACCTAACCAATGGATCCAGCGGTAACCGTACTTTTCCTCGGTATTCTCATCTTCCTCGGCAATATCCTCTGCAGGTTCTTCACGCTCACCAAGATCCCCGACGTGCTCTTCCTGATCGCCATCGGCATCGTCATCGGTCCGCTCCTCGGGTTTGTCGTCCCTTCGGCCTTCGGGGTCGTCGGCCCGCTCTTCACGCAGGTGACGCTGGCGATCATCCTCTTCGAAGGCGGACTGCACATCACCATCGAGACACTGAAAAAATCCATCAACGGAACCGCGGCGATCACGGTCACGAATTTCGTGGTCATCACAGCCATCTGCATCGGCGTGATGCACTACTGGGCAGGGTTCACGTTCACCGAGGCGGGAATGCTCGGGGCTATTCTCGGCGGTACCTCCTCGGCAGTCGTCATCCCGTTCACCAATTTCCTCAACCTCAGGAACGACACGAAAGCGATCCTCTCCCTCGAGTCCGCCATCAGCGACGTGCTCTGTATCGTTGTCCTGCTCGCCCTCTTAGATGTCGTGAAGGCAAACCAGTTCGATGTCGGCCGGCTGTTCGGCAACCTCATCTCATCGTTCCTCGTCGCGATCATCATCGGGGTCGTTGCCGGCGTCTGGTGGTCATCGGTCTATCACCGGCTCAGGGACATCAGGAGCATCTTCATCACGCCCGCCTTCGTCTTCATCGTCTTCGGGTTCGTGAGCCTGCTTGGGTTCTCCGGCGCGATCGCCGCCCTCGCCCTCGGCGTGACGCTCGGGAACCTCTACTACTTCAAGGCCGAGAAGATCCTCCCGTTCCTCGGGGACAATATCACGCAGGTCGAACTGACCCCGGTCGAGAAGGAATTTTTCTCCCAGCTGGTCAACCTGCTGAAGACCTTCTTCTTCATCTACATCGGGATCTCGATCCACTTCGGGGACATGACCGTCATCTGGCTCGGTGCTGTACTCACCGTGATCATCTACGTCGCCCGCATAGTCATGGTCTGGTTCACGATCCCCCGGGGCATCCCGGCGCCGGACGCCGCGATTGTCTCCGTCATGGAGCCCAAGGGGCTGGCGGCGGCGGTGCTTGCATCCCTTCCGCTGGAAGCAGGCATCGCAGCGGGCCAGACCATCCAAGACGTGACGTACATCGTCATCTTCTTCTCCATCCTCGCCTGCTCGGTCATGATCTTCCTGCTGGAGCGGACGGCATTCTCAAAAGTGTACCGGAAACTGTTCTGGTCGTTCGGGAGAGAGACCGGACCTGCCTGATTTTTTTCACGGATTCTCCTCCCGGGTAACGATCATCGCGACCTCTCCCCGGGGGACCATGCCAAAACCGACGATGAGCGAATCTTTCGCGGAGAGCCCCGCGGCTTTTGCCGGCAGCCCGCAGCCGATGACCTTGGTCACGACCGCAACGATAGTGAGGCCGATGAGGAACAGGACAATTTCCGGTGTAAGGGCGCGGAAGTCAGCAAGGACGCCGAGCGGAGACGAAGAAGATCGACGCAAAGATAATCTGGAGATATTCCGCGCCCTGTTTCAGGTCGTGACCGTGGCTGAACCGGACGCCTTCGAACGAGACCCCGGCGATGAACGCCCCTACGATTGCCGAGAGGCCGGTCAGTTCCGCCATCACGGCGTACAGGAACGCCATCATCATCGCGAAGATGAAGAGGAACTCCGGGTACCGCTTCGCAAACCCCGTAGTATCGAGCCGCTCCATGAACCGGCTCACGCCGTAGATACCGAACAAGGCCGCGACGACGAGGAACGCGACAGATTTTGCAAGGACGATCCCGATCACGGTATAGGAAAATGAGCCGCCGACGATCTGCGTACTCACGGAAAGAGCGAGCAGGCTGAGGACGTACCGCTCATCCTGATGAGCCTCCTGACCACGGTGCTGACCCCGCTTGTCTACCGGAACTGGCTGTTCCGGGACGAGGAGCAGCACGCATCCGGGACCTGACTGGCCGGCCCCCGGCCTCGGGGACGATACAAAACGAATACAAAAATTCCTACATGGCTTCGAGCCAGTCCCATGCCTCTTCGATCCTTCCGGCCCGGAAGAACCGGACCGGGGTACCGGTAACCATTCCGGCGATTTTTGCCATCCAGGTCATCCACTCGTCCCAGGAATCGTCGGCCACGATTGCGATGCGCTCGATTTTTGAGAACTGCGGCCACCCTTTGAGCTCCTGCCACGCCCCTCCTTCGGTCCACCCGCCGAAATACTCGACCTGGAGGAGCAGCCGGATTTTTTTATATTGCTCGAGCGCCCTCTCCAGTTCCGGGATCAGGTTGGCGGTGTAATCTTCTTCCGTAAGCTTCCCGGAGAGGCGGAACCAGTGGATGTTCCCCCGCGACGCTTTCTGCTCTATCATGGGCGACTGCTTGCACGGTGGATCGCTTAATGGTTGCCCCGGTTTTTTGGTCCGGGCTTCCGGGACGCACGATGCACCGTGACCGCCCTGCCGCAGCAGGAATTCATTTTGCCCGGTGCGATCCCCCGGGTTGCAAAAAAAATCAGATCAAACGGCCGTGTGTCAGGTCCGTCCCCGCTCTCAGATCTGCCTGAATGCCTGCTTTGCCATCTCAGCTCTCTGTTCCAGGTCGGGCCCCTCGAGTTCTTCCACAACGGATCCGAGCACCGCGGGGATGTCGATGTGCTGGGGGCATTTTTCCCGGCACTCCCCGCACTGCACGCAGAGGGATGCGAACTCGGGCTTCCCGGTGCCGACAGCGCCGCCGAGGCGTGCAGCGTACATGAACTTCTCCCCCACGGGATTGTCGCACAGGTACAGGTTGTTGAACTCCTCGAAACAGAGCGGGATGTTCACCCCCGACGGGCACGGCATGCAGTACCTGCAGCCGGTGCAGCCGACTTTCATCAGCTCGCGGTATTTATTCTCCACTCTTGTTACCAGCTGCAGTTCCTCATCCGTCAGCGAACCGGGGTACGCCTCGTCGGCGACCCTGAGGTTCTCCCGGAGGTGCGGCTCCTCGTTCATCCCGGAGAGGACGACCGTGACCTCCGGGTGGTTCCACACCCAGCGGAGCGCCCATTCCGCAGCGGTCCTCTTTACCGGTGTCTCATCCCAGATCTCTTTTACCGCGGCCGGCATGGTCCTGGTGAGGTTCCCTCCCCGGAGCGGCTCCATGATGACGACGCCGAGCCCTTTTGAAGCAGCGTATTCCAGTCCCGCGGTGCCTGCCTGGTTCTGTTCGTCGAGGAAGTTGTACTGGATCTGGCAGAAGTCCCAGTCGTACGCATCCACGATCCGGCTGAAATCCGTCCCTGCGCCGTGGAAAGAGAACCCGGCGTTCCTGATCCGGCCGTCAGCTTTTGCCCTGTCGAGGAAATCTGCCACGCCCAGCCTCCCGACCGTGTCCCACAGGTCGCCGACAAGGGCGTGGACGAGGTAATAGTCGATGCGGCCGGTCCTGAGTTTCTCCAGCTGGGCATCCAGGTACTTGTCCATGTCCTCCCGGCTCTGGATCAGCCAGGAGGGGAGTTTTGTCGCAAGCCTGACTTTCTCGCGGTACCCGTCGGCAAGGGCACGGCCCACGAACGGCTCGCTCTGTCCCATGTGGTAGGGCCAGGCCGTATCGATGTAGTTCACGCCGTGGTCGATGGCGTACCGCACCTGTTTTTTTGCCCTCTCTTCATCGATCGAGCCGTCCCCGTTCACGGGAAGGCGCATGCACCCGAACCCGAGGACGGAGAGTTCGTCCCCGGTCCTGGGCATTTTCCTGTACAGCATTTTCTTCACCCGGTTTTCCTGACTGTTCTGATAATCCACGCTCTTTTCCCGTTACCCTTCAGCGGTCACTTTTTCGCTGCCACCCCGATCTCCCGCAGCCAGCCGGTGACCTCGTCCTGCGCATGGCCGGCATCGCCGCCCCGGACCGCAAGACCTTCGAGAACGGCCGACTGCGGGCAGAGTTTCCGGATATCCGCGACACTCCGCCCGAGGCCGCTTCCCTCGTGCGTGCAGAACGGTGCGATGGTCTTTCCGGAGAGATCGTATTCCTCGAGGAAGGTGCATACCGGCATCGGCATCGTCCCCCACCAGTTGGGATAGCCGAGGAAGATTGCGTCATAGGAGGCCATGGTCTCCACATGGCCGCTCAGTTCTGGCCTGGCCTGCGTCCGGAGTTCCTCCTGTGCCATCTCGGTGGTTTCCGTATAATCCGCCGGATATGCGTGCACCGCTTCGATGTGAAACAGGTCGCCGCCGGTCACCTCCCGGATCATCTTTGCCACGACCTCCGTGTTGCCGACCGGCAGGTTCACGATCGTCCCGTTGACATAGTTGTTGCCGGGACGCGAGAAATAAGCGATAAGCCGTTTTGAATTATTTTCGTTCATGTTCCTCACGTTCATCTGATTTCTTCTTAAGGAATATCCCCGTCTGCATACGCCGGTGCGTACTATTCGCTTCCGGTATTCGGGCTGAACAATACAAGGTACACGATGCTGTCCCAGGCGTTGTGAATGCCGGTGAACAGCAGCAGCAGCGCCGCGGCCCCGACGCCGAACAG
>DATJBJ010000062.1:0-15601 GCA_035515395.1 Methanoregula sp.
CACATCTTCCGGCTCTTCTCGTTCTACTTCTTCTACGTGGCCATCATCGAGACAGGACTCCAGAGGCCGTACGATATCCTGTACAGGGAGCTCAGGGAGAGCGAGGAGAAGTACCGCTCCCTCTTCGAGAACCTCAACGCCGCAGGTATCCTGATCGAGCCGGTCTTCGACCGGGACGGCAGGCTCGCCGATCTGCGGTACCTGATGGCGAACCCGGCGGTGAAGAAACATCTCGGGAAGTCCCCGGAAGAGCTGGTGGGCAGGCTGTATTCCGAGGTCTTCTCGTACCCGGGGAGGAATCCGGTCTTCGATATGTACGAGAACGTGCTCATCTCCGGGGAGCCGTTCCGGGCCGAGCTCTTCCTCCCGGCATCTGGCCGGTACGTCGATATCTCCGCGTACCGACCGGAGCCGGGCCGGCTGGCCCTCGTATTCTCGGATATCTCCGACCGGAAGCAGGCAGAGGATCGCCTGCGGGAGAGCGAGGAACGCCTGAGGCTGGCCCAGGTGGCGGGGAATGTCGGGGTATGGGAACTGAATCCTCTCGACCAGGAGGTGCGCTGGTCGCCCGAGCTCGAAGCGATCTACGGCATGGAACCGGGGAGCGTTCGCACCTATCAGGATTTCCAGAAACTCATCCACCCGGACGATCGTGCGATGGTGGATGCCGAACGGGACAAGGCGATCGAACGCCGCAAGCCCTTCGAGTTCGAATTCCGGATCCTGCGTCCGGGAGGGGAGACCGGCTGGGTCTACTGCCGGGGCGGATCGGCAGGTGGCGAGAGCGGGCAGCCGGTCCGGGTGTTCGGGGTAAACATCGATATCACTGCTCGCAAGAGGATCGAGGAGGCGCTGCGGGAGAGCGAGGAGCGGTTCCGGACCATCGCTGAAACACTCCCGGTCCTGATCTCCCTCAGCAGCACGGAGGACTCCACGATCCTCTTTACCAACACCGCATATAACACGGCGTTCGGTTTCAGCAGCGGGGAAATTATCGGCTGGAAGGGTCCGGACGTTTATTACGACCCGACTGATCGCACAAAGATGATCGAAGCAATCAGGCAGCAGGGTTTTGTCAGCAACTACCGGCTGAAAGCAAAGAGAGCTGACGGCACACCACTGTGGCTGTTGTCATCCGTGCGACCCATCCTGTATAACGGCAAGCCCGCAATTATCGGGGCGTCGATAGATATCACCGAGCAGGAGCGGGCAGAAGATGCACTCCGCGAGAGCGAGGAGAAGTACCGCACGATCGTCGAGACAGCAAACGAAGGTATCTGGGCAGTCGATGCTGACCTGAAGACGAGCTTCGTAAACGAGCGGATGGCGCAGATGCTCGGATACCGACCGGAAGAGATGATCGGCAGAACCGCGTTCGACTTCATGGATGAGGAAGGCCGGGCTGCCACGGAAGAAAGGCTCGGGGAACGGAGGCGGGGAAAGAAGGGGAGTTACGAGCACAAGTATATCCGGAAGGACGGATCGGCTGTCTGGACCATCGCGAATGTTTCTCCTCTCATGGGTACAGGGAACCGTTTTCTGGGTTCGGTCGGCATGCTCACCGATATCACCGAACGCAAACGGGCAGAAACTGCGTTGCAGAATACCATCCGCCTCCTGGAAGATGTTATGGAAGGCGGTCCTTCTCCAATCTTTCTCAAAGATCTCGAAGGGAAGTTCATTTCCATCAATTCGGCCCTGGAGAGGATGCTCGGAAAGTCACGGATGGAGCTGAAAGGAAAAACCGATTATGACATTGCGCCAAAGGAGCAGGCCGATTACTGGCGGAATCACGATAAGAAAATAATCGAGACCGGGCATGCGATCCAGGTGGAAGAAGAGGCCGATTTACCGGACGGCCATCATATCTTCCTTGCAAACAAGTTCCCCCTGGTGGACACGTATGGCCGGATATATGGTGTCGGTGCCATCTCTCACGATATTACCGAGAGCAAGAAAGCGGAAGAAGCGCTGCGGAACAGTGAAGCCACTCTCGAGGCGTTCTTTGATGCGTCTCCCGGCATCCTGAATATCGAGGATGATCAGTTCCGCTACGTGAAGACCGACCGGACCACCCCGACCTATTTCGGTCTCAATCGCACGACTATCGTCGGCAGATCGGTTCAGGAGCTGGCGCCGGATTTCATCAGGGATTACGGAGAGATGATGAGGGGGGTCATCGATACCGGGAAGCCGGTATTGAATATCGAACTCCAGAACCCGGTCCCGTCAAGGCCTGAAGAATTGACCTACTGGCAGGCTTCGTATTTCCCCGTCCCGCTGCCCGGGGGCGGGCGGGGCATCGGCATCATGGGCGTGGACATCACCGCCCGCAGGAAGGCGGAAGAAGAGCTCCGCAAGGCGCTTGCGGAAAAAGAGGTTCTCCTCTCCGAGATCCACCACCGGGTCAAGAACAACCTGACCGCGTTCATCTCCCTGCTCAGCCTCGAGGGTTCGACCGATGACACTCCGGCCGGGAAGATGCTCAGGCAGGACCTGCAGAACCGGGCACGGAGCATGGCGCTCGTCCACGAGACACTGTACAGGACACACAGCTACGATGAGGTCGATATGGGAATGTACCTGACCAACCTTCTCGAACAGATCACCCGGTCATTCACTACGACCAGAGCGGTGAAGACGGTTGTCGATGCCCACGGGATCATGCTCGATATCCCGAGGGCGACGCCGGCAGGGCTCATCATCAACGAGATCGTGACGAACTCCTTTAAGTACGCATTCCCGGCATCGTTCGATGCTCAGGCGGCCCGGCACGCTCCCCCGACCATCAGCATCGCCCTGACGAAGAGCGATGGCGAGTACCTGATGACCGTGAAGGACAACGGCATCGGGCTCCCGCCGGGATTTGATCTGGCAACGACACAGACCCTTGGCCTGAAGCTCGTGAACTTTTTAGGGAAGCACCAGATGAGGGCGAAGACCGAAGTCCGTTCTGAAAACGGAACGGAATTCATTTTCCGGTTCAGGGAATAGATCGCAGACTCCCGGGCCCGGTCGGACCCCCCCAAAAAAAAAATGGGCCGGTATCCCCGTCTTGCGGGGCGAACGGTCCCCTTTCGCGCGGAGTTTCCGGAAGAAGGATTTTTTACGGGTTTCCGGTTCCCGAAAAAAGCTGCCGGCTCCGGGCCGGCGGGAGGGGGGGAGCCGGCCCCCTTCTCCAAAAAGCTGTCCGGAAGACGGTTCCGCGATCCTAAATAGATTCCTGCACCACTATTCCGGGAAGGTGCAGATCACCATGCCCGTTGTCATACTCAAAACCCGGAAAGGCATGTCCAGAGAACAGAAGCGCAGGGTAGTGAAGGAATTCACGCACACGCTCGTATCGGTTACCGGGGTCGCACCCGATCTCGTGACCATCATGATCGACGAGCACGAACCCGAGAACATCGGGAAGGCCGGGAAGCTCCGGTGCGACTGAGACCGGCCCAACCTTTTTTGCCCGGCACCGGCATCTCAGCCGCATGGTACGGTACTGGATCATCGTCGCATCGAAGAACCACGTGATGCACGGCGTCTCGCTCGGCATTGTGCAGGCCAACCACGGGAAGCGTTCGGGCATCTCGAGGATGCACAAGGGCGACGGGATCGTCTGCTATTCCCCCAAAGCCAGCTACGAAGGACACGAACCGCTGAAATCGTTCACGGCTCTCGGCTTTATCACTGACGAGGAGATCTACCAGATTGAGGAATCACCGGACTTCAGGCCGTTCCGGAGGAGGGCGCGGTACGTAGCGACGAAAGACGTGGAAGCTGCACCGCTGGTCGACAAGCTGAAGTTCATCCGGAACAAGAAGGCGTGGGGCTATGTCATGCGGTTCGGGCTCATCGAGATCCCGAAAGAGGATTTCGATCTCATCGCGAGAAAAATGGGTGCCCCGGCAGGAGATTCCGGGCGGGTTCCTGTCCGGAAAGCGGGATGACCGGGCGGTACGGGGGAGGGACCTGGTGTCCCACGGGCGGACGATGGGGATCTCCCGGTACATTTCGCCGCCACCGCCATCCGGGTGGTGCGTGCCCGGCCGGCCCGGCACAAGCTTTTTCCTTTCCGGGAGGGTGTTACCGCTATGGATCGCCCCGTAATGCCGGCGGGCACCCCGCGGAAAAGGCCGGGCCTCCGGAACTGTCATCCGGTCATCGCTCCCGCTGGCCTCATCTTCGCCTGTCTCCTCGTCGCGGCCGCAGGGGCGACGCCCCCCTCGGCCATGTCGCTTGCCTATGACGGGAACGCCCGCCTGCTCAGCATCACGATCACGCACGTGTCGGCCAACACCACGGTGCACTATATAAAGGAAGTGAACGTGAGCCTCAACGGGCAGCTGGTAAACGACTCGCATTACACAACCCAGCCCTCCCCGGACACCTGGACCTATACCTATCCCGTCACCGCACAGCCGGGGGACGTGCTCTCTGCCACTGCAAGCTGCAGCCTCTTCGGGTCCGCCACCCGCACCCTCACCGTAACGGCCGGGACAACCACCGCCGGACAGCCGGTTCCTGCTCCAACTACGCAGAAATCCGCGCTGGCAGCTGCACCGCTCGCGGCCCTCGCGGTCCTGGTATTCCCGAGAAAGAGACTAAAAGACTAGATTCGCGGTGATGACGGATTTTTCAGGAGGGGATATACCGTCAGCGATATCATCCGGGACCGGGAGAGATGCATCGCCCCGCTACGGGAAATGGCAAGCTTCAAGGATAAACGATGCCAATGCTGATCCTGAAATGGCTGAAGAAATCCCGGGGCCGGATACGGGCACTTCGCCCGCCGAAACCGCGCCGGAACCCGCACTGTATGAACCGAATCCCCGCCAGCAGATCTGCCTCGCGAAGTGGAGCACCCGGTTCTGGGCCTGGCTCGTCGACTTCATCCTCGTAATCCTCTTTTTAAACATCGTGCGGGGGCTCATCCTCCCGCTCTGGCCGATCCCGCTGTACCTTGACTTCAGCCACTGGGAGCCGCTCGAGTTCACGTTCCAGACCTTCTTCTTCTTCCTGTACTGGACCGTGATGGAAGGCTACCGCGGCCAGTCGATCGGAAAGATGGTGATGAACTTAAAAGTCGTAAACCGTGACGGCACGAAGATCCACTACGGCGCCGCCGCGATCGAGAGTTTCGGGAAGGCGTTCCTCCTCCCGCTCGACTGCCTCATCGGGTGGCTCGGCATGCCGGAGACAAAACTCAGGGTCTTCAACCGGATATCGAACACCATCGTCATCAAGACCGACTACAAGGAGCCGGAAGGCGTAGTCTACGTCAAAGAGAAAGAATAATTGCATCGCCCCGCCATCTCTTTTTCATGTGGAAATACGGAATCCTCATTATAGCACTGATCTGTGCGCTCTTCGTTGCCGGATGTACATCACAGCCCGCCGCCCCTGCCGCCGCGCCGGCCGCAGTGCAGGCCACCGGCCAGGCCTCCGGGCAGGGTTCGGGATCGGGGGCCACGGCTACCGTCCTCATCGAGGACAAGGCGTTCAACCCGGCCATCCTCAATATCGACACCGGGACCAAAGTCACCTGGATCAACCAGGACACGGTCTCCCACCGCGTCGTCCACCAGCCGGGACCTGGCGAGACCGAACTCTTCCACTCGGACCGGCTCGACCCGGGCCAGAGCTTCAGCTATACCTTCACGCAGCCGGGCCGGTACAACTACGCCGACCCCCAGTATGCCGGCGGCCGGACGTCGCTTGTCATCGTCACCAACCCGATTACCTGAACCCCCCGGCTCCCGGCACCCGGGAGATACGCGGGAAGAAGGCACCATGACTTCCGTGAGAGTTGAAGAGCGTTGAGCCCCGGAGACGAGGAGGAACCGGCAGGGAAGGGCGCAGAGGACAACGGCGGGGGAGGCGCGGGAGACGAACCCCGCCCCGCACCGGGAGAAGCACCCGGGAGTGGTGCTGCGGACGGGGAGTCCCTGCGGTTCTATCTCGCCCGGCTGGAGGACGATAACGAAGGGGTCCGGTGGAAGGCCGCGGAGTCTCTCGGGCGCCTCGGGGACCCGGCTGCCGTCGACGCGCTCATCGATGCCCTCTGGGACGACGTGGCCCCGGTCCGGATCAAGGCCGCGTGGGCGCTCGGCGTGATCGGCGACCCGCGGGCGCTCCGCCCGCTCCAGCAGCTGTACCGGATCGAGAACGAGAACGTCCGGGAGATCATCGAGACGGCGATGGAGCGGATAAAGGCCCGCATGAGCGCCGGAGCGTAACGGACTCCAGGGGCGGGAGCCGGCCGGACGGGTCCCGGCCCCACGGTGTGCTTTTTATAGCGGGGAGGTTATTCACTCATCCGGAAACCGGAAGGGAGGCAGGACCATGAACGATCTCGAATCGCTGTACCGCAAAGTCGACGGCATGGTCCTCATCGAGATCAAGCTCTCCTCCGTCATGCAGCTCTTCAACTCGTTTGACCCTGCGCCGTTCCACGAGAAGGAGCTCGACAGCGCCGCCGAGAGCTACATCGTGGATGCCGTTGAGGACCTCCCGGCAAAGACGAAGTTCAAAATCGTCATCTACCTCCCCCCGGAGATTGTCGGGACCGACCAGGCAAAGAAGATCATCCCCGCCATCCACAACCATTTCCAGTACCGGATGCTCGTCGCGGACCGGATGTTCCGCGCGAAATTCCGGCACGGGCGCGAGAGTTTCATCATCGGGCTCACGTTCCTCGCCATCAACCTCATAGCCCGGCAGCTCCTCCTCCGCCCTGCCGACAACTTCCTCAACCAGCTCCTCGCGGACGCCCTTCTCGTCTTCGGCTGGGCGGCGATGTGGGAGCCGATCACCGTCCTCCTGTACCAGCTCCGGCCGATCATCAGGAAGAAGAATATCTACAAAAAGATCAGCCAGATGGAGATCGAGATCCAGCCGATGTACCACCCGGCCCTAAACAAGACGGTGGACTTTTTCGAGGACTGATACCGTTTTCCGCGTTCGGGCGGAAGGGGTCCCCGGTTCCCGCAGTTTCCCCCGTTCGCCGCGCAGCCCGGCAAAGATGCAGGATACCGCCTTCCCATGCGACGCCCCGTAGCCCCCTTCGAGTACGAGGGCGAGGGGGACTCCGGCGGCACTCGCGATGATGCGGGCGAGGGTCCCGCAGTCTTCGGGGAGGATCCGCATCCCGCCGAGGGGGTCGTCCGCGAGGATGTCCTGGCCCGCGGAGACGATCACGGTGTCCGGCCGGAACCGGGCGACCGCGGGCACGAAGACCCGCGTAAAGACCGCTGCATAATCGGCGATCCCCGAACCGGTCTCCAGCGGGGCGTTGATGGTGAACCCCTTGCCGGCACCCGTACCGATCTCCTCGATGCCCCCCGAGTACGGGAAGAACGCCTCCTGGTGCACCGAACAGTACAGGACCCGGTCCGACCGGTAAAATGCGTGCTCGGTGCCGTTCCCGTGGTGGACGTCCCAGTCAATCACGGCCACGCGCCGGGACTGCGCTGCCATCTTTGCAGCCGCTATCGCCACATTGTTGAGGAGGCAGAACCCCATGGCGCGGTCGTGTTCCGCGTGGTGGCCGGGCGGCCTTATGAGCGCAAAACAGTGGTTCCCGTCGGCAGCACATTCGGCTGCACGGATCGCGGCGCCTGCAGCGTGCAGGGCGACGGTGTAGGAGTGCGGGGTGATGTACGTGTCCGCATCGAGGTTTTCGAGAATCCGGGTCGCCCTGCAGCGCTGCTCGAGCCATTTCAGGTAATAACCGGCATGGATGCGCCGGACATCTTCCGGGGCTGCAGCCTCTGCCGCCAGCCCGGGCGTGCCGGCGGGGACACCGGAGAGCGCGTTCTCGAGCCGGGCCTGGTTCTCGGGATGCCCCGCATTATCGTGCAGCCGGCAGATCGGATCCGTTACGACTGAACATCCTGCCATCCAGCCAACTCTCCGGTTCCCCTGAAAAGAGGTTATGAGGATATCCTGCATCCCGGCTTATCAGGGTTTGCCCCGGAGGGGACCGCTCTTCTCCGGATGTTCAGGCTTCTGTGTTCCGGCGCCCGTCGAGCTGTGCCCTGCAGGCCGGGCAGAGCATCTTCTTCTTCCGGTCAAGCTCGTCGAGTGTATCGGGTTTGAACATGACGCACTCGGGATTGCTGCAGTGGGCCAGGCCGAGCAGGTGGCCCAGCTCGTGGGTCCCCTCCTTGGTGATCCGGTCGATCAGGTCGTCGTCGTTTTCGGGGCGCCCGTAATACTCGTTCCCGAGGCGGGCGGTCGAGACCACCGCCGCGCCTACTGCTTCCCGCGCGAGGCCGAAGACGAAGCTGCGGCCGTTGCCGAAGAGATCCTGGGGGAGGACGAGGAGGACCGGTTCGTCAAGGGAATGGCGGCGCTTGAAGGAGTGGATGCTGTCGAGAACCGCCTGGGCGTCGACCTGCCGGCGGTCGTTCACGTACCCGGTCACCCGTACGTTGTTTTCCTCGACCAGTGCGGGCATGCCGAGGAGCGCGTGGATGTTGCGGGCTACCGGGACCTGGAGGCCGGCCGGCGACCGGGAATCCCAAAAAATATGGAGCTGCATCGCTAATACTCTGTTGGGATGGCCGGCTATAAACATATTGAGGCGTGTACCGGGGAGTACATCGCGGGCCGTTACCGGTGTGCCGTCGAGGCGGGTATCGGGGCGAACCCGGTCGCCGCGGAGATCCTCCACCGGAGCGGGGCCCTCCTCCGGTGCATCGATATCAGGGACCGTCCCCTGCCGGCCGGGCTCCCGTTCGCCGTAGACGATGTATTCTCTCCGGATCTCTCCCTGTACGAGCATGCCGACGTCATCTACGCGATCCGGCCGGGGATCGAGATGATCCCCCCGCTCATCGCGATCGCCCGCACGATCGGGTGTGACCTGATCGTGTACCACCTCGGGTTCGAGTCCTTTGGGGACGGCGGGGAGGTCATCGACTGCGGCGTGCACCTGCACCGCTACCACCGGGCTTCAGAAGCTGTCGAACGTTGACTGCGACGGGGCCGGGCCCTTCTTCGCCGGGGTCTCCTCCTGGCCGGGTTTTTTGCTCTCCGGCAGGGGCGCCGGAGGCGCGGCCCCGTCCGGCCGGGCTTCTTCCCGCAGGAAAGGCTTTTCTCCGGCCTTCTCCGCGTTCGCCCGTTTTTTCCCCGGTTCTGACGCTGCTCTGGAAGATCCCGCCCGCTCCTCCTCCCGCTTCTTCGCCCTCTCCTCCTCTTTCTTCTTTTCCTTCTCTTCCTCTTTCCTCTTCTCCTTCTCTTTCTCCTTCGTCTCCTGCTGGATGGCCCTGACGATCTCCTGGGCCTTAGCGCGGTCGTTGAGGAAATAGTTGAGCTGGTCTGCGTCCAGCGTGAGCTCCCGGGCGTACGAGCCGGGGTCGTGGGCGACTATCATCGCGATGGTCCCGAGATACTCCTCCCGGAGCGTGTTCTGGGGGATGTTCATCATCCCGGCCACTTTGTTGAGGAGCGCCACACGGATGGCCTTCTGCTTCCGGGCCGCGGCCATCTTCTGCCACCGCTCGGGAGGCATGATGCGGGCATGGATCCCGGCCCCTCCCGCTGCGTCCGCGGTACCGAGGAGCATGATGGCTCCCGCATACCGCCACAGCGTGTGGTACTGCCGCCGGTACGTGTAGCCGAGATATTCGTCCGCCCGGGCAAGGTTCCGGTAGGCTGCCGCCATGGATGCCGCGTCGCGGAGGAGCGGGATGCTGCCTTCGAGCCACTGCTCGACCGTCTCCGGGGTATCCTCGACCTCCCGGGAGAGGCGCATGAGCTCCCGGTCGGTGGTCTTTGCAAAAGTTGCGGAGATGAGGGAGAAGATCGAGACCCGCTCGTCCTTCTGCGAGGTATGTACCTGGGCGTCATCGATGCGGTCCCTCCCGATCGCCGAGGCGTAGAGCATGTTGACCGCGGACCTGACGTCTCCTTCCGCGCTCTCTGCGATGGCGTGGATCGCCGCGTCGGTGCAGGAAACCTTCTCTGCCGAACAGAGGTACCTGAGCCGGGGCGCGATGGAGCGGGCGGGTATGGCCCGGAACTGGACGGGCTCGCACCGCGACCGGATCTCCGGCGAGATGCCGTAGAGGTCGTTCGCGATGAGGATGAGCGGCTGCCGGGCCTGCTTTATGCACTCGACGATCGCCTTCGCCCCGCCCCGGTCGGACGTCCCCTGGAGGTTATCCGCCTCGTCGATAACGATCAGCTTCCTTGACGCGCCGGTCAGGCTTGCTGTCGCACTCCCCTCGCCCGCGATCCGTTCGATCACGCCGGCAGTCCGCTGGTCGCTCGCGTTGAGCTCGATCACCTCCCACCCCATGTCGTTTGCGAGGGCGTAGGCGCTCGATGTCTTGCCGATGCCCGGCTTCCCGTAGAGGAGGAGCGGCTTTGCGTGCCGGCTCCACCCCTTCGCCCACCCGGCGATCTGCCGGACGGCTGACGTGTTTCCGACAATATCTGCGAGATGTGCGGGCCGGTACTTCTCGGTCCAGTCCATACCAACACGTTGGCCGTGTATCAAATAAATTATCTCTGATGAAACGCTAGTACCATACACGGACGAGTGCCGTTTTATTCTTAAGGTGAATGCCGTGGCCGACAGCTGCTCCACAGAGACGATCGCAAAAATTGTCAGGGAATACGAAGGAGTAAGGCGGAAGCACGCCATCGGGGAGATGGTCAACGCACTGAAGATCGACGCGCCCCATGTGGTTGCGGCTTTCGGCGAGGATGCTGCGGTTATCGAGCACGGGGGCGAGGCCCTCCTCCTCGCTGCCGATGGCATCTGGAGCAGGCTCATGGAGGCCGACCCGTACTGGGCCGGCTACTGCTCGGTGCTCGTCAACATCCACGATATCGCGGCGATGGGAGGAAAGCCCATCGCCATGGTCGACATCTTCTCGATCTCGAAGACGACGGTGCAGGAGCAGGTGGTCCGGGGGATGCACGACGCGTCGGCGCAGTTCGGCGTCCCGATCGTCGGCGGCCACCTCCACCCGGATGCGCCGTACAGCGTCATCGACGTCTCCATCCTCGGCTCGGCACCGATCGGCCAGATCATCTACAGCCACACCGCGAGGGAGGGGGACAGGATCGTCGCTGCCATCGACCTCTCCGGAAGGGTACACCCCTCGTGTTCCCTCAACTGGGATTCGGTGACCATGAAGTCCGCCTCCGAGGTCAGGGCCCAGATCGCCGTCCTCGAAGAGATCGGGAGGAGGCACCTCGTCACCGCAGGGAAGGATATCAGTAACCCCGGCATCATCGGCACGCTGGGCATGCTCCTCGAGGTGAGCGGGAAGGGGGCAACGGTCGAGCTCTGCACCATCCCCCACCCCGATCTCGCGGAGAACGGCATGACCTACGAGCAGTGGGTCAGGATGTACCCCGGGATGGGGTTTATCCTGACGGCCCGGGAAGAGCATGTCGGGGAACTCGTCCGGCTTTTCGCAGGAGTAGGCATGACCGCACGGGATATCGGCACGGTCGATGCATCCCGCGAGCTGCGGATCCGTCACGAGGGGAACGAGACGAAGGTCTTCGATTTTATCAGCAACGGCATCATGCACCTCGCAGAAGAGGATATCCCATGCCGGGCCCGGTAAGGCGGATCGGGATCGGGATAGGATCTGACGCGGAGAAGGTGATACGGAGCGCGGGCGCCAGCCGGCTCCCCGGTATCGGTATCACCTATTATTGCCGGCCGGGTGCTGTCCGGTCCGCCCCGCAGGATCGCAGTGAGCAGGTGGCAGAGAGCCCGGATCCCGGGCAGGCGCTCGTCGACGATCTCATGGCCGGGAAGATCGGTGCAGCGGTACGGGGCACCCTGCCGTCAAATGCAACGCTCCGGGCGCTGAAGCTGGCTGCGGGAGTCGACCAGCTCGAACGCATCGCGCTCGTGGAGACTCCCGCCGGTAAAAAATTCCTCCTCGCGCCGGTCGGTGTCGACGAGGGGTGGACCGTGGCAGAGAAGCTGGAACTGATAAAAAAAGGGCGGACCATCGCCGAAAGATTCGGCCTGCCCGCGGACGTGGCCGTCCTCTCGGGGGGAAGGCTCGGCGACATCGGGAGGCACCCGCAGGTCGATGCGAGCATGGCAGAGGCAGAGCTCGTGGCCCGCCTCGGCAACGCAACGCATTACCAGATCCTGATAGAAGATGCCGTAAAGACCTGCGGGCTCGTCGTCGCCCCGGACGGGATCTCCGGCAATCTTATCTTCCGCACCCTTACCATGATTGGAGGCGGGCACGGGCATGGCGCGCCGGTCGTAAATATCGATAAAATATTCGTGGATACTTCGCGCGCCTCACCGGATTATACGAATGCGCTATTGCTCGCAGCATCTTTGTTGGAATAAATTAATGTTTCTTAAAAGACCCGGTTTTCCAAAATAAAGGATTAAAAAGAAATAAAAAATATTCTGCGAAATTTTGAAGCCCGTTTCCCGCTTGCTGAACATACTGCCTTCCATTATCCTATTGCTGGATAAATTGAAGGATTTTCCCAAAAAGTATTTATATATACCAAGATACTTTCTTTTTGAGGTAAGAAACATGGCAGATTTACCAATCGCCGCAGTTGTAAGGATTGCAAAGAAGAACGGAGCCGAACGCGTGGGAAGCGATGCAGCTGAAGCACTGGTCGTCAAGGCCGAGAAGTACATCGCCCAGCTGACCAAGGAGGCAAACAAGCTCGCCGAGCACGCCGGCAGAAAGACGATCAAGAAAGAAGACGTTGACCTCGCGGCCAAGTCCTAAGTCAACTCTTTTTCCTGTCCCGGCAATTTTCTCTGCCCGGACCAGATGCTTTTCTGTTCTTTTGGTGCCGCCCAGACCTGCTTTCGTGCCCGTACTGCTCTCGTGTCGCCTTTGATCTCCAGCTATTTGCCGGGAGCGCTGCCGGATTCCCTGAAAACTGAATCGCATACCCGTCGTTCCGCCAGGGAATTTATTGCTTACTTCCGGGGTTAATTCCGTGCAGAATAATATCGATAGATTTTATTTAATGTACCTGAAAGATCCTCCTGTCCTGAGAAAAACCCGGAATTCCGCCAGATCCTGGCAACGTACCGTCCCCGGTCGACCGGATAATGCACCCCGAAGCCTGGAAAGCGGGGGTCCTGTACAGTGAACCTGCCGGCATTCAGGATCCAGAAACCAGATGAGGCAGACCCATGTACGGACGGAACACTGGAGAGATTATCGGATACAGGACACTTCTGGCGGTACTCGCAATCGTTATCATTGCCGTTCCGGCGGCAGTCCATGCCGGAGCCCCAGATACCGGCGGGAGCAGGATTCAGAGCCTCCAGCCAATGCTCTCAGTCTACAGCTCCCCTTCCGGGGCGACCCTTTTCATCGACGGGATTTCGGTGGGAACGACACCATATACCACGTCCACCCTCCCTGCCGGAACCCACGCGATCACCCTGAAGCTGAGCGGCTACGCGGATTATACCGATTCCCTGGTTACCGTCGCCAGTAACCCGGTAACGAAACAGTATACGCTCGTGCCGGTGACAACGCCGGTTCCGGTGTCCTTTATACCGATCCGTCCCGGAACCGTTACGCCGACGGCAACAGCAACTGCGGTTCCGGAGCTCCGTCTTACGGTTGTCCCCCGCGTATCGTTTACCGCACTGCCGCGGGTTTCCCCGGTCACTACGCCGGTGGCCTCTGCCATGGTCCCGGCTGAGCCCGGCGCACGTGTCAGCAACGCAACACTCCCCAACCTCCAGAATATCAGGCCCTTTTACGGGGTGCAGAAACAGACGGTCGGGCAGTACTCCCGCAACGTGTATTACACGAGCATAAGACCGGCAAGCTCGCTGACGCTTGACAACCCCTCCCAGACGATCCTTCTGATCTCGAAAAGTTCATCGGACAAATTAACCTGTAAACCGGAGAAGAATATTGCAGGTGGCGGACAAGCGGAGAAAAACGATTATGCATCGGATGAGAATGACTGCCAGATCGTCACCACGTATGGGTGGGGGGAAAGCATGACCCAGTTCAATGTCTCACCTGACCTGAAAAATTACCCCTTCCTGTGGGCAACCCATGCGGAAAATGTCAGCCGCGGCGAGTGGCAGGTATCGAACTTCCCGTTCCCCGACCGGGAGAAGAGCTGGTCGAACCCGCCGGACCTGGTCGCGTACGGGACCGTGCAGGGAAGGCCGGCACCCTCGACGATCTTTACGATCCCCTTTGACTCCTTCACGGACCTCGCGTATGGGGCGGCGCCGGTGAACGCCGACCTGATGAACCAGCGGCCGACTTATATGCTCGCCCAGCCCGGCAGATTCTCCGGCATATCCACCTACCAGATCGAAGCGGGAAAATGGATTTCAGGGGTGTCGGTCGGCAACTCCGGGGTCGGTATCGTCTCCACCCGGTTCAACATCGGGTCCGTCAGCTTCGCGGTCCCGACCGGAATCGCGATGATGCCTTCACCGGATACGATCCCGTATGCAAGCGGTACCGTCTATGGTGATACCATCACGCGGATGAAATTCGTCCCCGGTGCCCTCTCAACACGGATGGCGTCGCGCGACCGTGTCTATTATATCCGGATGGTTGCCCTGGATGCCAACGGCAATGCCGTGGACAAACCCTCACCTGACGTTGAGCTGGATATCCGGGCCGCGCCGCTCTACCTGTTCCCGGGGGATGAAAAGACATCGGCGTGGGTCAGTCCCAATGATGATGGTTGCAGACACGGAGAATTTGATACCCCCTGCGATGCATCGGATATTGCTTCCCTCAATAATGGAGCAAGCGAACGAACCACCCTCTCCCAGAGCTGGACTACTGAGGTAAGCATGAGCGTTAACGACCTGAACCAGCTGCTGTTCAAGTGGACCTCGGGCGAACAGAACGTGCATGCCGGGGAGTGGCAGTTGCTGAATACGAAGTATCCTCTCGATGAGACGGACTGGGAGCACCCCCACGGGTTTGTTGCCGAAGGGCAGATAAGCACCGGCAAATACTTCCCGATCGATCTCCAGAAATACAACCTCGCCAGCGGAAATTATTACCTCCGGGTCCTCCCCCTCGATGCGGGGAACAACGCACTCGGGCCCCCATCCGGTCTCCTGAAAATTACCGTAACGGACGCCCCCGTGACAACGGTCGTCAACTGCGATGCGCAGAACGTCATCAAAGACCGGCGTCCCCCGTCAATCAGCCTCATCAGCTATACGCCGATCCAGTCCGGGAAACCGGATGCGGAACTGCATTTCATCTGGGCAAACGACTGCAGTTCGGGATGCCTGCCGTTCGGGCCCCATCACAAAGGCGATAAAATCTCGTTCCAGCCCCATGAGAATTCATGGTGGGATGATTTTGTCGATGCCATCGGCGATGTCATCTCCTTTGTCGGGGATCTCGTGAACTGGGTCTCGGATGCCTGGAATTCGATCAAGAACGAAGCGGTGAGTCTTGTTGCGAGCGCGATCCCCGGCTGCAGCGGTTCGGACGCGTGCACGGGTGCCCTGAGCGGCGCCCTCGATTACGGGCTCACGGCGATGGGCGTCCCCCCGACCCTGCCGACCTTCTCGGACCTTGAGAACATGGGGACGAATTACATGGTCGAACTGGGTACATCGGAGATCGGGGCGGACGGG
>DATJBJ010000063.1:0-48795 GCA_035515395.1 Methanoregula sp.
TGCGGCGCAGACCGAGCTGTCAACCCCTCCGGAAAGGGCCATCACGACCTTCTCAGCGCCCGAAAGGGCTGTTATCTCTGCTACCGACTGGCTGATGAATTTCTCTGTATTGACCATGACGTTTTTGTCTCCCGTGATGTGACTGGATTGGTGCTGATCCGCGTAAAGTACCGGATTATTTTGTCCGCTTGTTGGCCCGGCACGCCTCGACAAAGCCCACGTAGGGCGGCGACGGACTGGTAGGCCGTGACCGGAACTCGGGGTGGAACTGGGTGGCGAAGTAGAACGGGTGGCCGGGCAGTTCGAGGCACTCCATCCGGTTCCGGTTGGTGGCAGAGAAGACGAGGCCCGCCTGCTCAAGTTCGCGGATGTAGTCCGGGTTCACCTCGTACCGGTGGCGATGGCGCTCGACGATCTCCTTTGTGCCATAGAGTTTCATCGCCGTGGTTCCTTCCCGGATATCGGCTACGTAATCGCCAAGACGCATCGTCCCGCCGAGCTCGTGGAGGCCTTCCTGCTCGGGGAGGAGGGCGATGACGTGCGTCCCCTCGCCGAACTCCTCGCTCGTCGCGTCCGGGTAGCCCACCTTGTTCCGGGCGTACTCGACCGTAGCGAGCTGGAAACCGAGGCAGAGACCGAGGAACGGGATGTTGTTCTCGCGGGCGTACTGGATCGCCGAGATCTTCCCCTCGATCCCGCGCTTGCCGAAGCCCCCCGGGATGAGGATGCCGTCGTAGTCCTTCAGCTGCTCCCGGTCCACGCGCTCCGCGTCGAGCCACGCAATCTTTACTTCGGTCGAGAGGGCACGGCCCGCGTGCTTGAGGGCCTCCTTGATGCTGATATACACATCCTCGATACCATATTTGCTCACGATCGCGACAGTGATCCGGTTCGTGTATTCCTTGGTGACGAGCCGGTACCAGCCCGAATCGATCTCGTGCCGGTCGAGGCCGAGGTGAGCGGTGAGGACGTCGGCGAGCCCTTCCTTCTCCATCTCCATCGGGACCTCGTAGATATCCGGCACGGTCGCAGCCGAGATGACCGCGTTCTGGGGAAGGTCGCAGAACGCCGAGATCTTCCGTTTCGTGTTGGCGCTGATGGGCCGTTCACTCCTGCCGACGATGATATCTGCGTGGAGGCCGAGCTCGCGGAGAGCCTTGACCGAGTGCTGGGTGGGTTTTGTCTTGAGGTCGCCCATCGTGTCCTCGGGGATGAGGGTAACGTGGATCAGCACGTAGTCCTGCGCGGGGAGCTCGCCCCGCATCTGCCGGATCGCTTCCAGAAACGGCATGCTCTCGATGTCGCCGACCGTCCCGCCGACCTCGACGAGGCAGGCGTCGGCCTTTGTCCCGTCCGGGAAAACCTCTTCGGCCGCGTTCTGGATGCACCACTTGATCCGGTCCGTTATATGGGGGATGATCTGCACGGTCTCACCGAGGAAGTCGCCCCGGCGCTCCTTCTCGATAACCGAGCGGTACACCTTGCCGGTTGTGATGTTGTGGGGGGAGGTGAGTTCGATGTCAAGGAACCGCTCGTAGTTCCCGAGGTCGAGGTCGACTTCGCCGCCATCCTTTAAAACGAAGACCTCGCCGTGCTGGGCCGGGTTCATCGTGCCCGCGTCGATATTCAGGTACGGATCGATCTTGACCGCGGTCACCCGGTAGCCGCGGTTCTTGAGGATGCGTCCGACCGATGCGGCCGTTATCCCCTTTCCGAGGCCGCTCATAACCCCACCGGTGACAATGATGTACTTCACGCCAGATCCCCCGCTTGAAGTATATTTTGCTCCCGAACCCTAATAGTGTTATCTTCTCGTCGTCCCGGCGATACAGGCTGAAGAGCCGGGCGATCCGGGAGGTTTGCCAAACCTCCGGGAAAGAGAAGAACTCATCAGTGGCCGGATCCTGACGATCGTTCCGGATTCGGGAGGATGTTTCCGGAAACTGGCCGGCGGGAAAATATATTGTGCCCTAAAACCAACGTTCCTCCGCATGAAATTCAAGGATATCATGGGGATCTTCGCCATAATCTCACTGTTGGCGCTCCTCGTTCTTCCGGTCGCGGCGGCACAGACCGTATCAGTGACCAACACTACCGGTACGGACAATGCCACCAAATTCTACAATGAAGGGGTAACGGCGCTCTCGGCAAACGATTACAAGGCTGCCCTTGACTGGTTCGGCCAGGCCCTGGCGTCCAATACGACCATGGTCTCGAAGTCAGACATCCTCCTGTATATCTATCAGGATAAGGCCTATGCCCAGATCCAGCTCAGCGATTATACCGGCGCACTCCAGACGACCCGCGAGGGCCTGGCCCTCTTCGGCAAGGACCAGAAACTCTGGAACAACCAGGGGTTTGCCCTCTATAACCTCGGGCAGTACCCGGACTCCCTCAGTGCCTACGACAACGCCATCGGCATAGACCAGAACTACACGACGGCACTGATCAATAAGGGGGATGTCCTGTATAAGATGGCCAGGTACCAGGACGCGGTCGATTCCTACACCCGTGCGCTCGCTACCGACCCCGGCAACGCCGACGCGACAGCGGGGCTCGCGCGGGCTGAGCAGGCAGCCGGGCCCGGCCTGCCGCTCATTCCAATCCTTGTCATCGTCGTGATCCTCGTTGCCGTCGGTGCGGTATGGTTTGTAAAGGTCAGAAAACCGGAAGCACCCGATACCGCCGTAAAGAAAGGACAGGACAAACGGTTAAAATAAGGTATTCTTTTTTAAAAGGGCCAGTGCACGGCACTCGTCGCGGGTGGCTCACGACAACGTTTTTGTCCCCGCCGGAGGCGTTCGCCGGTCCGGTATTTATTTATTGGCGGTCACGGCAAACGCGGCCGATGTCCGCGAGAGTACGGTCTTCTCAGCATCGGCAAGGCATACCTCGGACTCAGTGAAGGCCACCCGGCGTCCTTTCCTGATGACCCTGCCTTCTGCAACGATACCCCCGCTCCGGACCCCCTTGATAAAGCTCGTGGATTCCGAGATGGTGGCGATCCCCTCGCCGGGCCCAAGCATGGGGTAGATGGCGAGCGCCATCGCCTCGTCCGCAATCGCCGCGAGCATCCCTCCCTGCAGCCAGCCCACCCCGTTGTGCATGTCGGGACGGACCTCCATCTTCAGCACAGCCTTCCCCGGTTCCGCGCTGACAACTTCGATCCCCATCATGCAGAAGAAGGGATTGGCGAGCCGGCCCTCCCTTTTGATCTTTTCCAGGTATGACATCCTTACTACGTGTACTTCCCAGAAGACAATAAGGCTGCCCCTTCTCCGTCGTTCCCCGCAGCTACGGCCGGCCGTGCAGGTGCTGCCCTGCAAATGTACCGGGCCGGCATCAACAGGGTTCATGCAGAGAGATCCCCCGGCAACGCGGGCGGGCCTTTTGGCCAGTCATGACGCCTATCGTACGAGGACTTTTTCGATCGACTTCAGGAGATCGTGTTCGACAAAGGGCTTGATGATGTACCCGTACGGCGAGATTTCACGGGCATCTGCGATCCGCTGTTCATTGGAATAGGCGGTGAGAAAGATCACCGGGATATTATAGCGCTGCCGGACTGCGCGGGCAGTCTCGATCCCGTTCATGGTGCCCATGAGGCCGATGTCCATCAGGATCAGATCGGGAAGGGGGGACGAGGCGAGGTACTCGAGGAGATCTTCGCCGGAAGCAAAAGGGGACGGGACACAGTACCCGTTTTTTGTCAGCAGTTCCTGACTGCGCAGGGCGATGATCCCATCATCCTCGACCACAAGAATCGATGAGCCCTTCATGGAATTGTCTCCCTTATTGTCACCGGGGTATAAAATAATTCTGATTTGTTGCCGGTTGTTTTTCTCCGGTAGCTGCATCGGGAGATACGCTGAGGACGAAACGGCTCAATGAACTACCATGCACGAAGAGGTTTTTCGGACTTGGCCGGGAGGTTTGCCATAATCCTGCAACGAACCGGCTAAAAATACGCGGTGAGGAGGCGGATTTTCTCCGGAACTGCGGGAAAAAAGAGATCCTCCCGGAATGCAGGGACGCGGGCGGTCACGGGCAGATGCCGGCGAAGAGACCGGCCACCGTAAAATATTTCAGGAACCACGACAGCAGGGTATGGTTGCATTTTCCGGGCCGTTCCCCCGGATGGGATGCGGGCGGTAATTTTTCAAAACAGATCGCCTGGACAAAACCCGGATAACCTGGAACAAAGAGGCGGACTATGGCGCACGACGACGATGAAATCGCCTGCCCCCAATGCGGCAGGGCGGACCTCCTGAGCTGCACCGATGATCTCGGCGGCGAGGGGCGGTTCTTCCGCTGCTGCCCGAAAGACGGGTGCGGCACGACGTTCAGGGTAGCCCCGGACGGCAGTATTGAAGACATTTTTTAAGCGTCGGACTTTTTTTACAACGTTACCCTTTCTGCGGCGGGATCTGTTTCACCGGGGTTTCGTCCGGACACGGCCCGTTCGAGCTCTCCCGGCCCAAATCCGGGGGCCAGCGGGACAAGATACCAGGACCCGGATTCTGCGAATACCAGCGCCGCGGGATCTACCACACCAGCGACCCCGCCAGAGAATAGAGAACAGTCTATCCTGATGACAGCGACGATGGTACGATTACCCGCAGCGATCGGTTTCCCGATCACGATGGTACCCACATGCAGGGTCATTCGCCGGCTCCTGCAGGCACCCTCGCGGCCATGAGTCGGCGCACCGCGGGGTTTCGCGCGATGGCGAGGCCTCTCGCGAGAATCATAAGGGGGTGCCGGATCCTCAGCTTCATGACAACATCGACCTCGAGGACCTGCCCGGAGAAGACCGGTTCAACCGCGACCGTAATCCCCGCAGCATCCAGAATGAACCGGGACGCCCGGTACATCCCGTACAGCAGCCCGGTGGCAGCCGGGTTCTCGAGGCCGATCCGGATCCTCCCGGTCATCCCTTCAAGGTAACTCTGTCGGTAAACCTCCCGGATCATTGCTCCCGCGTCCCCGAGGAGGGGGGCTACAATCCCGGGGATATCCGTGACCGGAAGGCCAGCCCCGGGGGGACCGGCCCCGGCCGGACCCCCCTTCCGGTGCTCGTCAGGTCCCGAACGGCACCAGATCTCCCTGCCGCAGAAAAAGATCCGCGAGACCCGGAGCCCGTCCCTTCGGGACACGGATCCGCCGACCGGTCCCCATGACGCGCTGACCGTGTTTCCTTCGCCTCCCGTCTCACGGCAATACGCGACCCCGCACCGGACCGGGACGGCGTAGAGAGCAAGCACGGGCACCACTATCAGCCCGGAAAGAACGGCAACGATAAAAAGGGGGATCAGGAGGGTGTCCATATGGTTTGCCGGCGGGTTTTATTTCTTTTAGGAATCGCCGGGCTTTTCGGTGTCCTGCTTCGCCGGCGGTTTTCTCTCCATAGACTTGATCGCCTGGATGACTTGGGGGGCGAGCGTCTCGCTCAGTGCCGATATCACCTGGGCGATCGGGTTCTCCTTGCTGATGGACATAACCTGGACCCCTTCCGGTCCCTTCACATCTTTGTGGAGGATGATGAGCGCTACCGGTTCGAGCCCGCCACCGCCTCCTGCTCCCTCCCCGCCCCCCGATTTCCCGGTGCCCTCGCCGGCGCCGAAACCGAAACCGAACCGTGCAACGGGGATCACTACCTTGTCACCGAGGTCGATCGCCTCCCCCAGGGCATTCCTGGCCATGAGGAACTCTTTGAGCTTCGACGCGGTTTCCTGCAGCATCTCTTCGCTTGACATAATGCAACGGTCAAGGATGGCTTCGCCGCCATAATAAGATTCGCCTGCAGTTCAGCCGGTTATGGCCCGGGGGCAGGCGGAGCACGCGTGCCAACGTGTTCGTCGTAGATATTGAACCCGGTTACTGCGGGGGCTATGAGCGCCGCCCCGAGAATGAACCCGACCAGTCCCATGAACGGGATACCCGCAAAGATGCCGATCATAATAAGGGCCGGGTGGACGGCCCCCCGTTTCCCCATCATCACCGGCCGGTAATGGAAATCGATCCAGCCGCTGAGGAGGGGACAGCCGGTGATGATGACGATCGCGGCGCTCCTGAAGTCCCGGGGGCGACCTTGTAGAGAAGAAAGATGAGAAGGAAGAACTGCGCGCCGATGAGAGGAACGAGCATGGCGAGGCCGATCGTGGTCGAGAAGAGGAGCACGTGGCCGTACCCGGGGAATGAGAAGAACACCAGCGCGAGGACAAAACAGATCGCCGCCCCGCAGAGATCTGGATGATGATCAGCGAGCGAAAGGTGTTTCCCGCGATCTCGGCGAGCCTCCCGGCCGCGGCATGGATCTTACCGGGGAGCGGGCGTGCCAGGGTTTCCCAGAACTCCTCTCCGTAGAAAAGGAGCATCGAGAGGAGGAGGAAGATGACGATCCGGAGCCCCGAGAGGAGCGGGTTCGATCCCGATGAGGTACGGCTGCGAGGAGCATCTGGACGATGGGATGGGGCATGACGTTCAGTTGCGCAGCCGAGAACGGGGGCAGGAACGCGGCAGGCCCGGTATGTTCAAATCCCCGGATCAGGGAGGCGGCAACCGTACCGATGTACTGGATATCGGCGTAGATGATATTTGTTGTTGCAGAGAGGACCGCGAGGATGACGGGGAGGACCAAGAGCGTGAGGAACGTCGCGGACGCAGCCGGGCCCACTATCCGCGGGAGGCGAAGGTAGAACGGCATCAGGGCGACCGCGAGCGCAATGGTTTCATACCAAGACTGTCATAAGCGGCCAGAAGGCGATCCCGCAATGATGAAAATCGCACCGATGAGGACCAGCAGCAACCGGTCCTCTCCCGGACCTCAGGGTGCCATTCGCTCCACTTGGGGCACTGCAAAAAGATAATGATTTCCGGGAACCGGTCGTCCGTTCCTGCCCGGGATCCTTCTCCCTCACGACCTTTAATATCAGCCGGACGACGAACTATCCGGTATGAACGATGAAACAACCCGGGAAATGTTCGCCGACCTCCTCTGGCTCAATGCCGTGATCGCGACCGAGCTCATCCAGCTGACCGAGAACAGCTCGGCGATCCTCCGGAGATCGCCGCCGCCCGAAAGCTGCCTGCGGGAACATAAAGAACTGCGGAAGACCGCCCTCGCCATCGCCGAGAAGTACCGGCCCGGGACCGGCCTTGCGGAGCATCTGGGAAAACACCAGTAATGTTATTGGGCTCAAACCACCCACAGTACCGTGATAAATCCGGCGTGAATATCCTGTCCCGGGCCGGGCGGCATCCCCGTCCCTGACCCCCCGCTGCCGGTGCTTCTGCCGAACATGAACCCGTCCCTTCCCTCAATGACGTCCCCGGTCACGAGCCCGGCACCCGGAATCCGGTACAGCCTTGTCATCCCGGCATACAACGAGGAGACCCGGATCGTCCCCCTCTTCGATGCAATCCCCTCGTTTGACGGTGAGCTGATCGTGGTCTGCGATGGCACCGACAGAACTGCGGATGTCGTGGACCGTATCGCCGCACAAAGGCCCGGCCTCGCGATCCGCTGCCTCCGGTTCGACCACCGGCTCGGGAAAGGTGGCGGGGTGATCGCCGGGCTTGCGGCTGCACGGGCACCCCTCGTCGGCTATTTTGATGCCGACGGATCAACCGGGATTGAGGAGATGGTGCGCCTCTTCGGAACGCTCGCGAGCGCTGACGGAGCGATGGGGTCCCGGTGGATGCCGGGCTCAACCCTCGGGGTCCGGCAGGGGATCCTGCGGCGGTTCGAGAGCCGGGGGTTCAATCTCCTTATACGCCTCCTCTTCGGGCTCCGGTTCAGCGACACGCAGTGCGGGGCCAAGGTCTTCCGGAAGGCAGCGATAGACAGCGTTCTTGGGAAGATGCGCTCGCAGGGGTTCGAGTTCGATGTGGAACTACTCTGGAGGCTGCAGAGGGCAGGGTTCCGCATCGTCGAGGTTCCGATCGTCTGGCAGAATAAAGGCGACTCAAGGGTCAGGAAACTCGACATGATCAAGATGTTTGCCGTACTGATAGCAATACGGCTCAGCCCGGGGCCCGCATGATACCCCTCTCGCGGGAAGACCGGAAGCGGGAGGCGTTCCGGCTCTTCGAGGACGGGAGGTACCAGGAAGCGCTCCGCCAGTGCGAGCTCCTTCTCGAAGAAGGCAAGGATCCTGCAGTCGATATCCTCGCTGCGACCAGCCTCTTCAACACCGGGAGGCTCGAGGATGCAGAGCTCTTCTTCCGCGACCTCGTGCAGCGCATGCCGGGGTCGTCGTACGTCCACAGCTACCTTGCCAAGGTGCTTGCCGCGCGGGAAAATGAAGCCGCGATCGGGGAGTATGCGACCGCAGTCCTTCTCGACCCGGACAACCAGGACGCACTGAGGAGCTATGCCGGGTATCTAGCAGGACGGGGAGACTATGCGGGTGCGCTGCCGGTTCTGAAACGGCTTGCCGCACTCAGCAGACGGCTGGATGATGTCAGACAGCTGATGCACGCGTTCAATGAACTCGGAAGGCCTGAGGAGTCCCTTGCTGCGCACGCCGCGTTTGCCGGTGATCGCCCGGAGGGACCGGAGTACGTATCAGCCCTCTTCCGGGCCGGAAACTATCCGGGAGCGGCAACGGCGGCACGCGCTCTCTACGAGAAGACGAAAGACCCGGCCGCCCTCCGGAATTACCTTCGCGCCCTTGCACGGTACGACCCGGGCGCAGCACGTGAGGCGTACTCCTCGTGCCTGCAGGATACGCCGGATTGCGAGATCCTTCTCGATTACAGCAACCTCCTCCGCGAACGGGGGGATATTGCCGGGGCGCTCACGATCATCCGGCAGATTCTCGCCCGTTCCCGGAGACCCGGTTACCGGCTCGCCGAATGCGACCTCCTGGCTGCAGCCGGAGAAACAACCCGCGCCCTCGCGCTGTACGAGCAGCTCATCCGGGACGAGCTCAGCTCGAAAGAGGACATGGACCTGCTCGGCACAATCATCGGCAGGTACCGCCGCGCCCTCACCAAAGGAGTGACGGCCGACGACGGGCTGCGCCGTTTCCTTGCCATCGTCTCCTCCGACCTCAACGCGGTCAGCCTGGTCGAGACCGCACGGCTCTACGAGGAGCGCGGGGAGCCGGCCGAGGCGCGTGCATGGTACTACCGGGCCTACCGGGCCGACTTCCTCACGGGTGGGATCGCGTACGCGGTGTTCCTCTCACTCCATGACGAGGAGAGGGAATGCGAGAAGGTGATGCTCTACATCCTCGCGAACGCGAAGAAGAGCGCGGACCTCGCAAGGGTTGCCGCGGTGGCCACCGACAGGCGCGGAAAGATGACGCGGCTCCGCCGGCTCAACGAGCGCCTGATCTACCGGCTCGGCGAGAGGCGGTCTGCACTCGGTTCGGAGGGGCTCGCACTCCTTGCCCGGGCATATCTCATCGGTGCTGCCGCGTCGCTGGAAGAGGGTGACTACGCCAGGTGCAAGCATTTCTGCCTCTCCGGGATCGACGTCCTGCCCGGGCTCCCACAGGATGTGACCCCCGAGGACTTCCTGGTCCTCATCAGGACCTGCAAGGAGCGGGCCGTCGCAGATCGCCCGATCATGAATGTCGTATCAGGGAGGATGCCGGCGATCCCGCCGGAGAGCCCGGCGGTGCACCCGGTCACGGCCCGGCTCGGCCTGTCGGAAATGGAGCAGAAGCTCGTTGACTTCCTCCGCATTCACCGGACGGCGACTGAGATGGAGCTGCGCAGGCTCCTCGGCACACGCAGGGTCGTCGGCATCGTCAACCGAATCGTGCAGAAAGCGTCTGCGGACGGCATCTCGCTTATCGGGAAAAAAGGAGTAGGAGAGGACGGAGAGGTCTATGAATATACCGGAACCTGAACTGATGGACCGGGCCAAAGTCGAGAGCATCAATATCATCAACGCGCTCCGGCGCGGCACGGTGCCTGCTGGGGGACTCGAACGGATAGCCGTCGGACTGGAAGTCGAGGAAGGGGCGATCGCAAAGCAGCTCGACTACGTGGCGCAGGGAGGCGGCGATATTAAATTCGTCCGGGGCGAGTACGGCAGCGGCAAGACCTTCCTCGTCGCCCGCGCCCTTGAGATCGCCCGTTCAAAAGGGTTCGTCACGTCCCACGTCGTGATCTCGTCGTCGGCACCGCTGTACAAGCTTCGCGGGATATACCAGCAGATCTGCTCGAGCCTCAGGGCGGGCGGGGAGGAGCACGCGATCAAGACCGTCATCGACACCTGGCTGTACGCAATCGAGGAGAAGATCGCCTCGCTCACTCCGGAAGGTACCGATGAGACGGCACTCGAGGCTGCGACCGGCCGCGAGATCGAGGCGGCGCTTGCGGGGATCAGCGGGACAAACTCAGCCCTTGCAGCAGCGCTCCGCACCTATTACCATGCAAACAATGCCGGCGATTTCCCGATCGCGCAGGCGGCGCTTGGGTGGATCTCGGCCGAGCCCAATATCGGTCGCGATTTCAAGCAGAGGGCCGCGATCCGCGGGGACATCGACGATTCAATCGCCTTCGACTTCCTCCGGGGGCTGGTCTCGATCATCCGCGCGGCCGGATACCGGGGCCTCGCGATCGCGGTCGACGAGCTGGAAACAACCCAGGGGCTCCAGCGAAACCTCCGGGAGAAAGGGTACCAGACCCTCGTCCGGATCATCGATGCGATCGACAGCGGCGCAATGCCCCGCTGTTTCTTCCTCTTCGCCGGGACACCCGCGCTCTTCGACGGTTCCCGGGGGATCCGGTCGGTCCCTCCGCTCTACGACCGGATTCACGTGGTCCAGTCCGACGAATTCCGCAACCCGCGCCAGCCCCAGATCGTCCTCCCGAAGTTCGACACCGCCAAACTCGAGCTCGTTGCCCTCAAAGTGGTGGACGTGTACGCGATGGCATACGCCGAGCCGGACCGGGAGCGTATCTCGCACCGGTTCATCAGGGCCATGATCCGGAAGGTGACTACAAAATTCGGCGGGCGGGTGGACATCATCCCCCGGATCTTCCTCAAGGAATTTGTCGATGTCCTCGACAAGTGCGAGCTGTACGAGACGTTCGACCCCGGTGAAGGGTACGATTTCGACGCCGCCCATCTCAAAGGGGAGCTCCGCCAGGAAGAAGAGGCGGTTATGGTGGTAAGCTTCTGAATCGGCCGGGACACGGATAAAAAAAGGTTTTACCATCCAGATGTACACGGTACCAGCATGCGATGGTTCCGCTTCCTCCTCATTGCCGCTGCGGTCGCCGCCATCGTCCCGGGCGCTTCGGCCGCGACCGTGCTGGTGAACGCGACCCCGCAGATCGCAGACATCGGCGATGTCGTGACCATCAACGGTTCCATTACCGGTATCAGTACCATCGCGGTGTACCTCTTTGTCACGGGCCCCGGTCTTGACGCCCGGGGGGTCACGCTCGAGAACCTCAATATCCCTGCCGGGAGGGGGCTGTTCACGACCGCACCGGTGAACCTGAGCGACGGCAGCTTTACGTACCGCTGGGACACCTCGGTCATCCTCGGTTCCCTCCAGCCCGGAAATTATACGCTCTACGTTGTCTCATCTCCCGTAGACCGGTTCCTGTACCAGAAAGAGGACTTTGCGACGACCACCATCGAATTTGTCCAGGGCGGCACTCCGGTTACCGGAACTCCTCTCGACCCGGCCCTTCCCCTCTCAGCCCTCGGGATAGCAGCAACAGGGGTGGGAATCGCTGCAATGAAGAAGCGGAAAGACTAAGCCGGCAAAAGAGATCGTATTCTTAATCAAAAATTTCAGGGACGCTGGTCCCGGTACGCCTGCGCTGACTTTGACTGCCGCCGGTACCGCTCCCGGATGCCGTCGATTGTCTCGATATCACCCACACCTTTGTCGTCCCGGACCCTGACGAAACGGGGGAAGCGGAGGGCAAAACCTCCCTCGTATGTGGGGCTCACCTGCAGCTCCGAGTAACCGACCTCGAAGACAAGGAACGGCTCGAAGCTCACGCTCCTTTCCGATTTTGCGATAACCCGGTCCTTCAGCATACCGTAGAGCTCGGTAAGCTGCTCATCGGAGAACCCGGTGGCGACCCGGCTGAGCGGCACCAGCTTCCCCTCATCCTGGCATGCCAGGAGGAACGACCCGAAGAGATGTGCCCGCTTTCCCTCGCCCCATTCTGCACCGACAACCGCAAGGTCGAGGGTATCGACCTCGGGCTTTATCTTGATCCAGTTCTTCCCCCGCTGCCCGGGCGTATAGGGCGAGTCCAGCACTTTGAGCATGATCCCCTCGTGGCCGGCGTCAAGGGCCTCCCGGTACGTCTTCGCGATCTCCTGCGGGTCCTCGCTTGTAACCTGGGGAGCAAGGTACTTCTGCACCGCACCGGAGAGGTATCTCCTGCGTTCGGCAAAAGGGAGGTCGATGAGGGTCTCCCCGTCAAGGTACAGGATATCGAAGACATTGGGGACCATCTCGATCGCCTCCTGCGCCTCCGCGATATCGTGCCTACGCCGGAACCTTCGGAGCACCGACTGGAACGGCATGGGTCGGTCGTCTTTCATGGCGATGACCTCCCCGTCAAGGATGACATCGTGGTCCGTTGCTCCGAGAAGCATGGCAATGACATCGGGAAGCGCCGCGGTTACGTCCTCGAGCCTCCGCGAGTAGAGTTTCGTCCGCTTCCCCTCCTTGTGGAACTGAAACCGCGAACCGTCGTACTTATACTCCGCAGCGATCGCCCCATGCTCGGCAATCATCTCCTCGATCGAACCCTGCTGCGCGAGCATCATCCGTACCGGGTGGAACAGGGTAATCCGTACGTTCTCAAGCGCCTCAGGCCCTGCTTTTGCAAGCCGGGCAACCTCCCCGAGGTCATTCTTCGCCTGCATCGCATGCTCGACCAGCACGTTTTCAACGCCGAACGCCTTGGCAATGGCATCCCGGACGCTTCCCTCCCCGACGCCGATCCGCAGCTCCTCCATCATGATCCGGGCAAGGTACCTGCCTTCAAGAGGATCGGCATTGCTGAAGAGCCGGGCAGCAGTGCGGACCTTCTCCTGCTGGGACCGCTCCCCTTCCTTCGTCGCAATCGCTATAAGTTCACGATACACATCGAGGATTTCGAGGCTCTCGGCCGAGATGGTCGAAACCGATTTCGAACGGAGGATCTCCTCGGCTGCAAGGCCCACGTCCCCGGTCCGGTTGATCGCCCCGATGATCTCCCTCTTGTTCAGCTGCTTTTTCTTTACTCCGCTTATCTGTTCCAGGGCATCGATGAGGAGGTTCGGGCCGATGCCGAGTTTTTCCGCACTCCAGTCCGGGAAGATCCTCCCCATTACGAACCGGACGAAGACGGGGAGCTCGGGATCCGAGAGACCGGGGAGCGCCCTGCTGATGACATCAATCATCTCGAGACGGGAGGATATTCCTTCGAGCCGCTCACAGATGCGGGAAAATTCCATGAAAAGCATCGGGTTTCCGTTCTCATGTTGGAAAACAGGAAGGATTAAGGTTGCCATCCTTTCGGCTCACAAACCGGGTTTGCGGATCCGCAAAATAATAGAATTGAAAAAAATTTCTGAGTGGTCTCGTTCCGACATACTTAATACCCCGCGGAAGGAGATTTTTGTGCATGGAAGAGGAGTGGCAGCCGGACGCGATCGTACGGGCCCGGCTGGATCTCCTCAAGAAGGACTTTTTTGATTATATCGGGAAGAACAGCGAGAAGATCGACGACAATGTTCCGGTCTTTTACGGCCATGTCGTCGCGACCCTCGAAAAGACGTTCCCGGACGTGAACGACGAGCTCTACGACCGCTTCATCGATGGCATCACCATCAAGGTCCTCGAGGAGAGCGGGCGGTCGAACGATCTCGCTTTCGTCGGGAAGCTCTTCGAGCACGCTGTACGGAACAAGCGGAAGCAGACCGGCCGCGGCCTTTACGACATCATGCTCGGCATGAGGATGGTCAGCACCGGGAAGTATGCCGAGGCGATTGAGCAGCTCAAGCGGTACCGAAACGTGGACGCGATCATCTGCCCTGCGATCGCATACTGCCACTTCGTCCTCTCTACCCAGCAGCCGGGATCGCAGGCTTCTGACGACTCTGCCCTCCGCCCCGGCCAGACGGCGCTCGCCGCCCGGGAACAGATGATCGAACTCGTCCGGATCAACCCGCCCGTCAACCGGCTCAGGGAGATGGAGATCACCGAGGACCCCGGGATCAACAAGATCTTCTGGTTCATGATCAAGCAGGCGATCACATGGTTCCCGAGCGAGCGGGAGTTCTTCCGGATCGGCCTTGAAAAGGCCACCAAGGACCAGAAACGGGATGTCAAGGAGGAGCTCCTCGGGATCGCCATCGAGCGGTTCTACAATGACATGTATTTCCTCCGGGAGCTCTACAAGCTGAAACTCGAGAACCGGGACGCCGGCGGTGTCGCCGGTGTCGTCAAGCAGATGACCCAGCAGTATCCCGATGACCTCGAACCGATCTATTACGGGCTCAAGCTCTCAATCATGACTACCCGGGTCGAGACCTATTACCGGTTCCGGAAGCTCGCCCTCGTGAAGAATATCCCGCAAAGCGCCCTCCTCCTCCTCGACTTCGCCTTCGAGATGATGAGCGGAAAACAGTATGAGGCCCTCGCCTGCCTCGATGAGATCAAGACGAAGCTCGGGGCCCGCCACTACTATGTCATCCTCCTCGAGTTCGTGGCGCACGATTTCCTTTCCGACGACGAGCGGAAAGTGAAGCAGGCGAAGAAAGCGATGATCGACTCGATCGACGAGTACTGCATGCGGCTGCTGAAGATCCCCGCCATATAAGGAGAAACAGATGAAACGAACCGACCAGCACCATTCACCCGGAAGGAACGGACGAATACCGGAAGGATCCCCCGGAAGAGGCCTGCGGGTGATGATCGCGACCGGCAACCCCGGCCTAGCGGCCGGGCTCGAAGCCGCTGTGCGGAAGCTCGGGCACCATCCCGTTGTTGCCGCGGATATGGCTCATGGCACCGGGCGTGCCCTGGCGGAGCGCCCCGATATCGCACTCGTAGATCCTGCCTCAGGAGCATCCGCCGGCGATTCCGTTCCCGCTGCCGGGGACCATGCGAAGCGGCAGGATATTCCGGTCATCTTCATCGCATCGACCGACGACCCGAAGCTTCCGGAACTGGCCGCAGGGCCGATGACGTACGGGTGCCTCGTTGCGCCCGTCAGCGACCGGGATCTCGGCATCGCCCTCACCCTGGCTTGGAACAGGTACACGGCCGAACGGGCGGCCAGCCATGCCGATGACAATCTCCGGAGATGCCGGGTCCACCTCGAGGCGATGCTCGCACGGCGGACAGCAGAGCAGAAGAAGGCTGAATCCCAGGTCCACCGTCTCCTCCACTACATCGAACTGACCGAGAGGAAGCTTGCCACCGATTCGCTCGAACTGGAGGTGCGCGGCGGCCACGACGCACCGTCCGGCGCAGAAGAGGGCGTAATAACGGTAGACCCTGCGATGAAGGTCGTGCTCGTGAACCCCGCAGCCGAGCAGATGCTCGGCTGGGGCGGGGACGATGCATCCGGCAGGGAGATCGCAGAAGTGTTTGCGGTGCAGGACACGGGTCTTTCTGCCCGCCTGATCCAGGCCATACAGGCGATGGCGGAGACCGGTTCTCCCGGGGAGTCGTGGGATAATCTTCCGGTCGCCTCAAAAAGCGGGCGGCTGCTGACATTGTCGGCCAGCTCCGAACCGATCCTCGATACCGGCAACGAGATCGCTGGCGTGGTTCTCTCATTCCGGGATGCTGAGGACCACCGGATAAAGGAGTCCGAGGCGATACGCAGCAGGCAGCTCGAATCCCTCAACCTGAAAGTCCGTGGCGTGGCGCACGACTTCAACAATATCCTGAGCTCGGTGCTTGCCAACATCCAGCTCGCGCGGATGGCCCTCCCGGACAACACACCGGGCCACGACCGGTTGAACAGCGCCGAGGACGGGGTCATCCGTGCCCGCGAGATCTCCCGGCAGATGCTCAGCTATGCCAACGGAACAGTTCCCCATGCAAAAACCTCCGACATCGCCGGGCTCGTCCGCGACACGGGCACGTTTGCCGCCCGCGGGTCGCGCTCGCGGTTCGAGTTCTCCCTGCCCGGCGATCTCTGGGAGGCGATCCCCGAGGAGGAGATCATCAGGCTCGTCCTCAACGACCTCCTCCTGTTCCTCGATGGATCGCAGCCCGAAGGGGGGGTGATCAGCATCGCAGCCGGAAATATCCCGCCGTCCCCGGCGGAAACCGGCGACCGGAATGCCGCTGATTACGTCAGGATCAGCCTCCATGCCCCGGGCCTCCTCATCCCGCAGGATGCGCTCCCGGACCTCTTCCGGGCGGGCTCCTCGCTCGCATTTGCCGTCGACCTCTCCCTCGCCGAGTCGCTGGTCAGGAAATCCGGTGGTATTCTCGATGTAAAGTCCGAACCCGGGGCCGGCACGAGAGTGATGCTGTACCTTCCCGCGGTCCGGGGCCCGGCACCGGTAAAACCGCTCGATGAAACGAAGGCCCCGGCGGTCAAGAAGGATTCAGGAGCCGGCAGGATCCTTCTCATGGATGACGAGGAAGCGATCCTCTCTGCAACGAGCGAGATGCTCCGGTTCCTCGGCTACGAGGTCGAGACGGTATCCGATGGCGAAGCTGCAGTGGGATGCTACCTGAAAGCACGGGAGCGGGGGATCCCCTTCGACGCGGTCATCCTCGATATTACCGTGCCGGGCGGCCTGGGGGCGCAGGAGACACTCCCGAAGCTGGTTGCGGCAGATCCCGGCGTCAGGGCGATCATCTCGAGCGGTTACGCGACGAGCCCGCTGATCACCGATTACCGATCGTTCGGTTTTGTCGCGGCGATCGTCAAACCGTACGGTTTCCTTGAGCTTCAGGACGCCCTCGGCAGGGCATTTCCCTGAACTTTTTTTCCCGGACCCCTGGTATTATTATTTATCTTCTTCTCTGACGGTTCATCCGGTATTCCGGCTGACATCAGTAATGCTGTATCCCCGGGGCGTACCGATTACTGCCGGGAAAAGTCCGACCGTCGCATTTTTTAGAGATCCAGGTATTGCGGATCGGTAGCCGAATTCCCGCTCTGGGTAGCGACGGTGATGGTTGTTTCTTCGTAAAAGAGCCCGAGGCCGTCGCGTGCCGAGCGGAGGGCCTTCTCCGGCGTGTTGTTGATCTCGCTCAGGTGCGCGAGGACGATTCCGGGCACGTCGCGGCCCAGCGACCGGATGCAGGCGGCTGCCTCGGTATTGGAGAGGTGCCCCCGTTTCGACCGTATCCTCCTTTTCAGCGCCTCCGGGTACGGCCCGTTCCGGAGCATCTCGGGGCAGTGGTTGCTCTCGAGCACGATCCCGTCGCACCGCCGGAGGAGCCCGAGCATCGCGGGTGTGATGAGCCCCGTGTCCGTGCAGTAGCCGAGCCTCTGCCCGTTCTCTTCAATGATAAACCCGCACGGTTCGCTGGCATCGTGCGAGGTGGCAAACGGCTCGACCGAGAACGGGCCGACCGGGAATTTCTCGCGGTACCGGCACGGGAAACTCCGGATCGGCTTGTCCGAGATCCTCCGGTGGACAAGGAAATCCCCCAGTGTCCCTTCGGTGGCGTGCACCGGGACACCGAGCCTTCGTGCGAGGACGTCGAGTCCCCGGACATGGTCGCCGTGCTCGTGGGTGACCAGCACCGCCCCGATCAGGCCCGGGTCGAGTCCCGCCCTCCCGAGCCGGCAAAAGGTCTCTTTTGCGCTGAGACCGGCATCGATGAGAAGGGCACCGCTTCCGCCCTGGACATACGCACAGTTTCCTTTGCTTCCGCTGGCAAGGATGGTGCAGCGCATCGATCAGATATGGGCATCCTGAGCTATTAACCTGCTCCGGTTCCGGCAAAAATTTTGTTATCGCTTGGCCCGGAGCATCTCGTATTCGGCGAGGACCGGCGCGATCGTCTTCGTCGAGATCGACCGCCGCACGAGCGTGGTGAGCTTCCGGCAGTAGTGAATATGCGCCACCTGGAAGGATACGATGAGCCCGAAGCAGAACGAGGTAACGATGATGAGGGAGTAACTTACAATATCAACCATTTTTTATAGCCTCCTCACGTCTCCCGTGCCAGTTCGTCGACGATTGGTATCACCGAGTCGGAATCCGAGCACTCTTTTGCGAGGATCATGAACCGTTTCGTGTAGTGCATGATCAGAATCTGGTACCCGAGGATCATCCCGATCGTGAACGTGATGACTCCTATGCCGATATAGATGAGGAGATCGGTGAGCAGGTCAGCCATAGCGCATCCTAATGACTGTCTTTGGAGAAACGACCAGATAAACATACCTGATTTGCCTTCAGACCTCTCGGAGAGGAACTGGTAGCGACGACCCCGCACGCCCGGTGCGGTCCGGTGAGCCTCCGGAGAGAACGGATTCTTCGCTGGCCATCGGAGGGATCACCGTCAGGCCCTGAAGAACCCTGACGCAAGGCTCCGGGATCCAAACATCACGTGAATTTAACAAGGTATTAATTTCCGGAGATAGTACCATCCGTGAAGCACTATGGGGATCTGTACGGACATCATGCACGACTTTGTCCTGCAGGAGATAAAACGGATATATTCGACCTACGACGGGTGGAAGATCACGCCGCGAAGGCACGGGAACAGTTACGACACGATCTTTGTTATCGAGCGCGTGAACATGGGGTCGAAGGAGATCGCAAAGGTCCTCGCAAGTTTCAAGAGAGAGATCACACTCGATATGATCGAAGAGCTGACCGTACCGGAGAAGACCTCTGACGGGAGCGTCCCGCGCCGGAGCTTTGCGGTGATGGTCCCTGCCGGGGCAGATGTATCGAGACTCCCCCCGGATCTGAAGATCCTGACCATGAAGGCGTTTGCGTTCGACGGGAAAGAACTGATCTGGATCAAAAAGCCGGTCCGGAAGACCGGGGAGAACGGGTAAAATTTTGTTCCGTGGGGATAAACCGGCGACCCGTTCCCTGTCGGGCCGCCGTTATTCCGCCGGCTCCCGGAAGGCCGGCTCCCAGGCCCCTGTCAGCCCGTCTTCTCGTAATAGCGCATCGACCCGCAGCCACCACACCGGTCCTTCTCGAAGAGGTAGTCCGGTATCGAATCCCCGCAGCACGGGCAGGTTACCGGTGTCCATTTTCGCTTTCCGGAAACGCTGACCCGGACACGTTCGGAGGAGAGGATCCCCCGCCCTGCCCGGAATATCTCCTGCTGGAGCTCGTCGCTCATGGTCGCCTTGACAAACGCCGGGCTGTTGGCATACCAGGCATCGATGACCGGATAGTTTTTCAGTTTTTTCCGGTCCACGTATACCCGGACGGCATCGGCTGCTGTCCCCTGGGTTGCAGCGTTCACGGTCATCGCGAATTTCCCGATCGGGATGACCCGGAGCCGGTTATTGCCGGTGGTGCAGTGCGCAATAACCTGCAGCGCATCCGGAGCGCATTTCGGCGTCTCGCAGACGCCGAAGAGTTTTTCGCCGGGGCGTGCGCCGAGGAGTTCGAGCGCATAGTCCGCCATGAAGGCTCCTATCAGCACGCCCGGCGCAGGCGAGGTGTGAAAAGCCACGCATTGCCGGATCTGCTCCTTCATTTCCGGCGTGAGATTTGCGGCATCCATCCGTGCATCGATCCCCTCAGCAGAATACCTGTCGTGTCCCGGCTGCATAAGAAAATACTGGGACTGCATCCGATAAACAGTTTCTCAAAATTGCAACGGAGCTGTCGGGAGGAGGGACCGTTACTCCAGGCCTGCTCTGTTGCCGGGGAGGATCTGTTTTTTTGTTCTGGCGCGGCGACGGTCATGCGGCGATGGCGACCAGGGCCCGGAGAGGCAGGTTTTTTAGCAGCGCCTCTGCCACGCGAATTACGGGGAACCGGTGTCCGTCCGGATATCGAGGATATTCCCGTCCTCCGCGAGGAGCCGTATCTCTCCGGTCTGCCCGGTTCCATATCCGCCGATCTTCTCAAGGATGCACCGGTATTCGGAAGAGCCGGCGACCGAGACGAGGGTGCGGACACGGGGATCGCCGAGCATATCGCGGTGGAACGCAAGCTCGAACCGTTCCTGTGCGACCGGAACAAACCGGAGGCCGTTTGCAGCGGCAATCCCGGGCGTGCTCATCCCCGCATCGGCAAACCCGTTCCTGACGGCGGAAGCGACCGCCTGCGGCCCGGATGCTTCGTCATGGTACCCGCTGATACCCGCCGGATCGATCCCCCTGTCCCGCAGGAGGGCATCAAAGACCATGCGCGTGGGCGTATCTTTCCGGGTATTGATCCAGCGGACGCCCTGCAGTTCGTCAGCGGTGATGCCATCTGCCGATACGATCCCCTGCTCGACATCGGCGATATGGACGAGGACAAGGCCGGTCGCGGGGAGGTGCTGCATGAGGAACCTGCACTCTGAGATGGCGGGCAGCGCCGGCAGGCTCAGGGAAGCGGCATGGCAGGACCGGCGTTTCAGCGAAGTGAGGGCGCCGATGTTTCCCGTGCTGCTCGCGTGGACGAAGAGGCCGCGATCATGGACCAGGTTTGCCAGCTCATCGAGCGCTGGGTCGAGGGTCCCGCTCATGATCACGGTCCGGTCGATACTGCCGGGATCCGTGGTGAGGAATACTTCCATTTCCTGTCCCGCCTCGTATCCTTCGGTCATCGCCGGGACGTGGGCGTACGCGTTTGCCCTTACCGTCGCCATCTGGACCCAGGCGCCCCTTGCATGGGGGGTCCCCCAGCAATCTCCGCCGATACGCCCGACAAAGACCGGTACGAATTCATCGAAGCCGAGGTCGGACACGAGCGTCTGGGCCAGCCGGATCCTTACGGTGTGCCGGTGGGGAGGGGCGAGCCCCCAGGTCTCGAGGAGGGGGGCGGCAAATTCCCTGAGCACGGTCTGGGCGGCCAGCGGGTAGCCCGGGAGCCCGAGGACCGGTTTTCCGTGGATCTTCCCGAGCATCACCGGTTTTCCCGGCTTTACTGCAACCCCATGGAAGAGCAATTCGCCGAGGGAACTGATGACCCCCGCGGTAAAATCACGGGTGCCTGCGGAGGAGCCTGCGGAGATGATGACGAGGTCGTTTGCACGTACCGCCCGTTCCAGGCACGAGGCGATGAGATCCGGGTCGTCGGGGACGATCGGGTAGCGGGTGCACCGGGCCCCCATCGAACCGAGGAATACCTGCGCCATGATGGTGTTGCTCTCCACGACCTGGCCGGGTGCCGGGCGGACACCGGGCGGGACGAGCTCGCTGCCGGTCGGGATGATCCCCACGTCTGCGGTACGGACATCGAGGCTGGTAAACCCGAAGGTCGCGAGCGCCCCGATATCGAACGCCCGGATCTCGTGGCCCCGGGGAAGCACGAGCCGGTCCTTCCGGATGTCCTCTCCGGCGGGCCGGACGTGCTGGCAGGGCGCGGCAGATTTGCGGATCTGGAAACCTTCACCGGTCTCCCAGGTGTCCTCGATCATCACCACCGCATCGAACTCAGGCGGGACGATATTGCCCGTATTGACCCGCGCGAAATGCGTGATGGTGACCGGTGACTGTTCGCCCGCCCCGACCGTCTCCCGGCTCCGGACGGCGATGCCGTCCATCGCCGAGATATTCACCTCCGGTACCGAGTACTTCGCATACACCGGCACGGCGACGACACGGCCGAGCGATTCGGTGACGGGGACCGTTTCGGTGCGATCCGGGGCAGGAAACGATGTTTTCAGGAGATCCATGGCCGCCCCGAGGGATATGAGCTGGAGGTACCGTTTTACCATGGGAACTCACGGGCTCCCGCGGGTCTCTGTCCTGGCTGGCGACCGGTCATGTCATGCTCCTGAAATGCTCTCCTGATAAATTGCAGTCGTAGTTAATTATCCCTTTTTATCAGTACCAAGTACTTTATTCCGGAACTTGCGGGTGCAGGGCTTTCTTTCAACAGAAAAACAGGGAAAAATCATTTTAACGAGATAAGTTAATCACATGTTTAGATATTGATTATGCGTTTAACAAAATATATTACCCAAACCGTACAATAATTCAAGGGTATTAATCATGGGCCTCAACAACATTGATATTCAGCAGATTAAGGAATACAAAAAAGAGATCCGGAAGGATCCAAAGGCAGCAAAATTCACTGCCCGGATCGAGGGCGACTGGCTCTTTGACGAGGGCGGCCCCCAGTTCCGTTCGACCGTGAAGGTAAAAGACGGTACCTGTACGATGGAGGCGAGCCACCCGAACTTCGCCGGGCCCGGCGTACGTCCCGGCCCCATGGCTTTCGGCCTCTTCTGGTTTGCGGCGTGCTATTCGAGTACGTTTGTGACCGAAGCGGCCTTGAGGGGTCTCAGTCTTACCTCGGTAAAGACCAAAGTCGAGGCAGATCTCGATTACACCGCCCAGTTCGATCTCGGCAGCAACCCCCTCATCACAGAATACCGCGTATTCATGGACGTGAAAGGCGACGCGACCGATGCGCAGGTCCAGGACCTGAAAGAGTACGCCCTGGAGCGGTGCATGGGCATGTTCACCATCCGGAACGCAATTGCGCTGAAAGCCGAGGTCAGGAACGTATAAGGAAACGCCGTTACCGGAAGGAAGGTTATCGCTATGGCAGATTACACACAGATGTGGCAGGAGCTTGGCCTCGATCTCGGGAGCCACGATGCCCTGCTCTCGGTTCTCGGAAAGGCATATGCGGACATTTTTCTTGCGCAGAAGAACCGCCCCGAGGGAATGAAGTACTTCGATTTCGTCATGAGCGAGGTACACGGGCTCCGGATCAAGGAGCTCGTGGACGCGAAAGCAGAGGGCCGGATTATCGTCGGATCGTACTGCGTATTTGTCCCGGAGGAACTCGTCCTTGCGGTCGACGGTATCTCCGTCGGATTGTGCGCCGGTGCGGAATTCGGCTTTGAGGCTGCCGAGACACTCCTGCCGCGCAATACCTGCTCGCTCATCAAGTCCATGTTCGGGTTCAAACTCGGCAGGGTCTGTCCGTACCTGGAGTCCTGCAACATCGTTGTCGGTGAGAACACCTGCGATGGCAAGAAGAAGGCGTACGAGATCCTCGGACCGCTCGTCAGGGACCTGTATGTCATGGACATGCCCCAGACCAAGAGCGGGATGGGCAAAAAACTCCTCCGGGAGGAGTACCGGAAGTTCATCGCCAAGCTCGAGAAGGAGAGCGGGAAAACGATAACCCCTGCGTCCCTCAGAAAGGCGATCGGGACGGTCAATGCCAAGCGGGAGGCCATGATCCGGCTCAATTCTCTCCGTGCCGCCGACCCGGCGCCGATCTCGGGGCTCGATGCCCTCCTCATCAGCCAGATCTTCTTCCATGACGACCCTGCCCGGTTCACCGATTCCGTGAATAAGCTCTGCGACGAACTCGAGACCCGTGTGAAGAATCACGAAGGCGTTGTCCCGAAGGGAACCACGCGGATAATCATCTCCGGTTGCCCCATGGCGGTACCGAACTGGAAGGTGCCCCTCCTCATCGAGACGAGCAACGCCGTCATCGTGGGCGAGGAGTCCTGCGTGGGCGAACGCGGGACCCGCTGGCTGACTGAAGTGAAGGGTAACACCGTAGACGAGATGCTCGATGCCATCGTCGACCGGTATTTCAATGTCGATTGCGCTGTCTTCACCCCCAACCCCTCGCGCGTCGGGTACGTCAAGGAGATGGCAAAGAAGCTCCACGCCAGGGGCGTCGTCCACTACAGCCTGCAGTTCTGCCAGCCCTACATCATGGAGAGCGGCCCGGTCGAGAAAGAGCTGGAAACGTCGGGCATACCGACCCTGCGACTGGAGACCGATTACAGCCAGGAAGACGCCGGGCAGCTCAAGACCCGGATCGAGGCGTTCGTCGAGCGCCTGAAGAAAAAATGAGATATGCGGGAATCGACATCGGATCGCGCACCATCAAGCTTGCTGTCATTGAGGACGGCAGGCTTGTCCTTTCCTTCAAATCGCCGACCTCGCACGACCCGCTTGGTACTGCGCAGGAGCTCATGGAAGGCGCAGCATTCGACCGCCTCATGGCCACCGGGTACGGGCGGCACCTGATCAGGGGCCATCTCGGCTGTCCGGTAATCAGCGAGATTACGGCTTTTGTCCTAGGCGCCCGGTTTTTCCCGGTCCGCTGCGGAGCAATCCTTGACATCGGCGGGCAGGACACAAAGGCAATCTCCCTGGATACGGACGGCAATTTGTGCAAGTTCGAGATGAACGACCGGTGTGCTGCGGGGACAGGCCGGTTCCTTGAAGTCATGGCGACCGTGCTCGGGTTCACCCTGGAGGAATTCTCAGCTGCGGCTCTTTCCGCGAAGAGTGCGGTGAAGATCAACAGCATGTGCACCGTATTTGCCGAATCCGAGGTCGTCTCCCTCATCTCTCAGGGTGCACAGCGGAGCGAGGTGGCGCTGGGTATCCACAAGGCGATTGTGAGCCGTTCCGCGGGACTCCTGAAACGGGTTGCACCCGCCGGAGGAAACCTCTTTTTCGCGGGGGGGGTTGCACTGAACGAATGCGTGAGGATCCTTCTTGAAAATGAGATGCGCAGACCTGTTTTTGTACCCCCCGATCCTCAGATCGTGGGTGCGATCGGGGCTGCGCTGAGCGCATCAGAAGAGGGGTAGTGGCATGCCCGGTTTGTATTCCGGTGGCGCCTGAATACCCCCGGGCCGGGGCCAGGTTCAGACAGGGGAGCCGGTACGTCCCCTCAGTCAGCCGCTCACGTCGCCGGGTGTCGCCACGGCGTTGCGGTCGGGCTCTGCCCCGGTGCGGAATTCAGTTTTGAAAGCGCCGAATCGGTACTCCCCCGGAACGCGTCCTCGCTCATCAGGGCCGCCTTCGGGTTCAGGCCCGGGACGGTCTGCCCCTCCCCGGGGGCGAGCGCGGAAAGGAACCTAACATTTTTCCCGGATCGATAGCCCTGCCCACAAGACTCCGTCACCTCCTGCCGCCCTCAACAGCGCCGCTGTTTTTCAGGAGAGGACTGCCCGGGGTTTCCCGGTTTCAGAAGATGATGATCCGCTGGTGGCCTGCCTGGAGATCCTTTGGCGGGTAGAAGAGCAGCTGGCCGAGTTCCGCTATGCCGATGTCCAGCACTGCATTCATCTTTGCGTTCTTGACAATACCTCGCTGGTGCAGCGAGGGCTGGAATGCATAGAGTTCGAGGTTTTTGCTCCCGGCAACGGCATCGATCACTTCCTGCAGGTTAAAGGCCGGGGTTTCCGCTTCCTGCACGTGGTTGCCGGTAAGGGCATACACCCCATCCTCGATGAAGATCACACGCGTCAGGATCCCCTGTGCAGCACAGGCAACGGCAAACGAGACCGCCCCGGATGCCCGCTCCGTCCTGTAAGGCGTGCTGGTGACGAGGATGGTCACCGGCGGGGAGCGGCCGGCCTCCTGCAGCGGGAACGAGGATGACTGCCCCTCTTTTTTCATCTGGATCGAGGCGACATCCTCCCCAAGGATTATATGGTTGCGCGCGAAGCGGTCGATCATCTCGTTCAGGCCCCGGATCCGGAACGGTTTGATGGTGCAGGCCGAAACCACCTGCCCCTGACCGTCATCCCAGGTGCTGTACCCCCGTGCGGCAGCGCACCGGGAAGATACGATCATCTGGCATGAGAGACCGCGTTTTGCCGCTTTCTCACAGACCGTCTCAAAGCCATGTCCGATATTTGCAAATTCCGTGGGGCTCTGACCGGTGTGTCCGCAATGGACTCCGTCAAGATAGGCATACAGCTCCACTGATGCATGCATCTCAAGGGCCGCCGCGAGGCATTTCACGGCAGCAAGCGACGACCTGTGCATGTACGGCGATTCGAGCTGGAGGTACCCGATAGTGCTCGGGACCGGCTGCTCGTGCTGCCGGGAGATCCTTGCCACATCGTTCCAGAAGGAAGGCCGGCCGCCGATTCCGAGCCGGTTGTGATCGATCACCTGGTCCGGGTACTTCATCTTGAGGCCTTCGACGGAGATCCCCCGGAGGGAAAGTTCCTGCCGGTCGCAGACGATTCGGACTGAGGGCAGGGCAAGCACGACCTCCCAGACTCTCGCGGTCCCCGGCTCATGGAGGCTGTAGAGGGCATCACCGGTCAAAAAAAAAGAGAAGACGCATTCCTGGGATTTGGTATGGTGCAGGAGGTTTTCGGGATTGAGTTTTACGAAATAGAACTTGAGGCATTCCTCAATCCAGGAAAGGCGCTCCTGCGATACTGGTCCGCCGAGAAGAAAAAAATGGGGATTCATGTCGTGCTTCTCGCTTAAGGGTACACCGACATGATTCATTAGGGTTTTGCTACCCCAAAAGGTATTCAATAGTCCGCAGGATCTCCCGGGGAGGAATCGGCCGGAATACGGCTTGGCCGATGAACCCTCCACCGATAAGGGCAAGGGATCCTGCGGAGGATCCGTATGCTTCCGGTGAAGAAGTACCGGACCTGCCCGGAAAAAACGGGAGTTTATCGGGGAGTTTATGACGAATTATTCTCTTCCATCTTTTCCCGGACTTCATCAATATGCATGACCATATCGAAGGCCGGGCCGGTAAGGCAGTATCCCTGCTTGTCAAGGGCATAGACCGGAAACCTGGCGATATCGTCCGGAACCGGCTGAGCGGTGAGTTTCTTGAAGTTGAGCAGATCGCGGATGTTCAGGCCAATCTTATCGCAGATCTCGCGCAGTTCCTTGATCCAGCGCTTTAAATCCCGCACATCGGCACCGTCCCACTTGAAGACCTGATAGATCTTCATGTAGGCATCCCGTTCGAGGATGATATGGGTTGAGGTCTTGTCCGATTTTAAGTAGAATTCAAGAAACGTCCGGCTGTCCTTGATATTCTGGGCATTCTCGTACGCAACGGCCCTGCATTCCTTGATAAGGGTCGTTTTCTCCTCATCCGACAACTGGTTTTTATCCAGTCTGCCAATCTCCTGGGAGAGTTCCTTGAGATCCGCCTCGGCATTTTTCAGCTCGGTGATGACATCCTCGAACTTCTGGCTGAGCTCAACCCCGAAGAAAGCCTCCATGTACTCCGACTTCTGCGGCATATGTCTACTATACATTTACCGAATGATAGTATAACTATTGGTGCTTTGACAACATCTATCCGCTGATACCTCCCAATAGAAACGTGCTATGCCACGACGCCAGCAGTCCAATGCCAGCCAAGACCTTTTCACACGCGGTGGTGTCATCACTGAACGCGACCCTGACTTCTGTATTGTGCGGCTCCGCATGCCGGCCGGCATGATCACCCCCGCCCAGTTGAAAGGGCTGGGAGAGATTGCCGCCCGACATGGAGTTGAAAAGATCCATCTCACCACGCGGCAGACCATGGAGCTCCCGCACCTGGACCCGGTGAAGCTCGATACGCTTGTTGATGATCTAGCAGCAAACGGGACGCCACTCGGTGCCGAGCGGGAAGAGGTCGTGAACGTAACTGCCTGCCTTGGTACCCGTCACTGCAAGTTCGGCATCATCGATTCCGTGGGCCTTGCCGAGGAGATCGACCGGAAGTTCTTCGGCAAGGAACTGCCGGTAAAGGTCCGGATCGCCATCTCCTCCTGCCCGAACGGCTGCGAGAGCGAGCGGCTCAACGAGATAGGCATCACCGGCATCCAGCGGCCGATCCGCGACCCCGGGCTCTGCACCGGCTGCGGCACCTGCACCAATTACTGCAGGGAGAAGGCGATCCATGTGCAGGACGGGGTCGTCGTGCTCAGCCAGGCAAAGTGCATGGAATGCGGTTTCTGCATCATGCCCTGCCCGTTCCATATTATCCGGGGTACCGATCCAGAATACCGCATCACGATAGGTGGTCACCGGGGCCGGCACCCGAAGATCGGCCGGCACCTGGTCGACGTGAAAACGCAGGAAGATGTGCTCCGGGTCGTGGAAAAGGTCATCTATTGGATCTACCGTCAGGCATCAACCGGGTTGCTCCTCCCTGAGCAGCTGGATGAACTCGAATTCGACGAGTTCAAGAAAACGATCGTCAAGATGGTGAAAGGGTGAGCGGCAGAGGACGGGTCTCTGCTCTCCTCCGGCTCATCCGCATCCGCAATCTTCGGTATTCTTTTTTGTTGATCATCAGGTTCCGGCATGACAATCCTGCACGGGGGATGAAAGGGTGCAGGGAAGGGTATATCCGTCCGGATCACCGCGGCCGGGTGTGGCGCAATTCGGCCTTCGGTAATGTTCGTGGATCGTATCCTGGCACCCCGGATGAACCGGGGGAACCTGCCGCCGGCACAATCCTTATGTCCCCGGCTGACCCATTGCCGGGCAAGGCACCTTCTCGGTGCCCCGGAGACAAGACATGAACATGGTCTGGGACAGGCATGTTTCCAACGGGATCCGGGAACTCGGTTACGATCCCATAACGCAGACAATGGCAGTGGTATTTCCCGGCGGGATCAAGAAACTCCATGCGCCGGTACCTTACTCCGTCTATGCTGCAATCTTTCACGCAACATTTCCTGAGCGGCTCTACAAGCAGACCGTTGAAGGGCAGATCCCCACGGTAAAGGGAACCTGATACGTGCATGCAGCGGGGACAGGAGTGAACACTTCCTGGTACGTTTCGTGCCGTTTCGTCTATAAAGACCGGGGCCCGGATACCTTGCGGAAAACCCGGATCAAACAGATACCGGAAGAGCGTGAGGGAAGCAGAGAACGAACCGGCAAATCCTTATCCCCTTTCCAGACGATCTGAGGGTCAGGCACTCCCCGCAGTGCCCGGGAGAAATACCTTGAATATGGTCTGGAAGAACCGCGTATCCCATCAGATACAGAGGATAGGGTACGACAGCAGCACAAGCACGATGGCAGTCATCTTTACCGACGCGACCGCCAGGTACTACCGGCCGGTACCCTATTCGCTCTATACCGGCTTCGCCCACGCACGATTCCCCGATCAGTTCTACCGGCATGTGATTGAGGGAAAGATCCCCCTCGTTCATTTCACGTGACAACCTGGATACCGGGGACCGGCCTGGCAACGGGTTCCCTTTCGATCCGGTTTCTTTTTCAATCAATAGTTACCGGTATGGACCGTTTTTAGGATCATCAAAGCACGTGTCGCCCCGGGATAACAAAAATCCTGATTACAAAAAAGAATGCGCGGACTTGCCGGCTTTTCAGGAGCTGATCGTCCGCATGGCACGGAGGGTGTCGGGTTCCATCCGGCGGTAGTAGGACTTGGGGTGGCCGCAGGAGGGGCACAACCAGTCAGCCGGGAGACTCTCGAATGCCGTGCCGGGCTTGATAGGCTCTGCTGCCATGACCTTGCACTGGTACATCTCCATCCTGTCTGTGTTGCAGAGGATCGTGTTATTGAACGCCTTCGTCTCTCCGACTGCCGGGTCATAGATATGACCGCACATGGTGCACACATACTTGTCCATCGTGATTACCTCGTGTATGGCCTGTTTTCAGGTATATACACTATTGCTATTCCCTCATTATTAGAGTATTGCATTTTGCCGGCTGTAGTCGACCTGCCCTTCACTTTTTTAGCGGACCGGACCTGAAAAACCCTGTCAAAAAAAACATGAGGAGACACATCCAACATTACAGCAATGGCAGCCGGCACGGGTTCCCCTTCCCTGATCTATCTCAACAATGCGGCGACCACGTGGCCTAAGCCGCAGGAGGTACTCGACGAGGTAGCCCGGTGCCTGCAGACCCCGTTCTTCGAGCACGGCCGTTCCACCGCCGGGAGCGCGGTTGATTACCCGGCTGAAGCCCGTGAGGCACTTGCCGCGTTCTTCCACGCGGAGGAGCCGGACCACTTCATCTTCACCCAGAACGCCACGGATTCGCTGAACATGCTTATCCACGGGTTTGCGAAAAACCGGAAAGCACCGTTCCACGCGATCACGACGGAACTGGAACATAATTCCGTGCTCCGGCCGCTCCATGCGCTTGAAGCGCAGGGGGCCCTTTCCCTCACGACTGTCCCGTTCCACGACAGCCGCGTCACCCTGCAGGGCATCGAAGAGGCCATGCTGCCGGAGACACGCCTTGTCGTCATGACCCATGGCAGCAATGTACTCGGTTCCCTGCAGCACATCCGGCCCATCGCGGAATACTGCTCAGCAAACGATATTTTCCTCATCGTTGACGGGGCCCAGACGGCCGGGCAGGTCCCGGTCAACTTCACGGAAATCCCTGCAGGTGCATTTGTCTTCACCGGCCACAAGGCGCTCTTCGGGCTCCCCGGCACCGGTGGCTTTTACCTCCAGGACCCCGTTGAAGTCGCCTCCACCCGCCAGGGAGGTACCGGCACGGAGTCCCGTAACCTCGTACACCCGCAGGACATGCCCTGGAAGTTTGAGGCGGGCACCCCGAACTACCCCGGTATCGCCTCGCTCCTTGCCGGCATCCGGTATATCGGGCGGGAGGGGCAGGATGCAGTCACCGGAAAGTGCAGGGGCCTAACCTCACGATTCATCGGGGAACTCACGGGAGATCCGGATATCATCCTCTACAACCCGGCCGCCGATCTTCCGGTCGTCTCCTTCAACATCAGGGGCATGGACAACGATCAGGTGGGCTATATTCTTGCAAAGGCGTACGGGATCATCACCCGGACCGGCCTCCACTGCGCCCCCCTCGTCCACGACCGGATCGATGGCGGGAAAGGATGCGTCCGGGTAAGCTTCTCATCTCTTTCGGATCCGGAAGATTGCCTTACTGCTGCCCGGGCGGTACGGGAGGTGGCGGCGGGTGCAGATCCTCAGATCCGTCCAGAGTAAGGTCTGTACGGACGGCTCCCTGATGAAAGAATATATCCTCAGCGGGCCGCTCACGCCGGCATTCCTTGAATTCCTCCGATCCTTTGGCACCGTTAAGGAATACCCTCACATGAAGCGCCCGTTCTTCTCCTTCGAGCAGGAGGACTTCATCTCGGTCAAGGGGTTTGCCGGCGATACCAGCGTCGAAGTACGGTACCGGAAGGAGTTCTCTGACCTGACATCCGACTACTTCCACCTCCTGCTCTTTTACGGCTCAAAGGGAGAGGGCGGTATCCGGAAGATGCATGAGATCGAAGAATCCATCCGGGAGAAGATGAGGATCCGGCGTCCCCGGTGAGACCTGCTCTGGAGAAGTCATGAAAAAATCCCGGGTTTTCGGGGGCTTCGCTCGAAGAATTCAAATAAATTCTTCTCGAAAGAATCTTAGCCAACTAAAAGATTCTTTCCCCGCCGCCGGTGCTTCGGTTGCGATTGCATCGTATTACCAGGGGGCAGGCATCCCGGTAATATGGATGAATCGCATGCGCCCCCGCCCCCTGCGGGGGCCGGGCTGGCGCAAGGGGGGGGTCTATCAGGAGCAAGAATTCAGTCGCTGAAATGACATTATTCTAAATTATTCAGAAAAAAAGTGAGGGAATGTACTCCCTCGTGGCATGCATGGCTTTTTTAAAAAATTATTTTTTCATGTAGAGCTTGCCGTACACCATCTGGCCCTTGCTCTTGGGGTGGCGCTCGCCAAGGTCGCCGAGGAACTCGGTGAACCGGGCCTTGGTGCCGTCGACTTCGAGCTCGACTTCCCCGACCGGCTTGTATCCGGGCATCATGACGTTGATGGAGCCGAAGACGTAGATCGTGCCCTTGACCAGCTGGCCGCCGACACGGCGGTTCGCGTTGCCCTTGAGGATGATCGTGCCGCCTTCCATGTGGGTGCCGAGGTGGATGTCGACATTACCTTCAACGATCAGCGTGCCGCCGATCATGAAACTCGCGACATCCGAGCCGGCGTTGCCTTTCACGCGGAGGACGCCGCCAGACATGCCCCTCCAGTCGCCACGGTATGCGGCGCCAAGGTAGTTGCCGGCATTGCCGTTGATGGTGAACTCGCCGCCGGCCATGGCAAGGCCGCAGAAGGAGTGGACGTCCCCGTTGATCGTGAGCTTGCCCCCCTTCATCCAGCTGCCGGTGTACATGTCGCAGGCCGAGTTGACGACCATCTCGCCGGCCGTCATCTTGGCACCGAGGTACTTCATCTTCGTGCAGTCGCCATTGACCACGATCTTCGTGTCTGCCGCAGTTGCTCCGGATTCACCGGCGATGGTGAAGTAATCGCCGAGTGTGGACATCTCCCTGCCCTGGTACGCGGGGAGTTTCGCGATATCCCCGGCATTCTTCCCGGCAAGTACGTCGGGGTTGACATTCTCGCATTCCAGGTAGAGTTCCGGCTGCTTTTTTACTGTGAGTGTAACCGTGTTCATCTTTTTCACCTCACGCCTGGGTTGCATCCACACTGATGATGTGCTGGTGCGGTGCGTAGCTCTCGGGAACCGGATAATTGTTCTCGTTCACGCTGTAGTAGCGGAGGAACTTCTCGCGGACATCGTGCATGACCTGCTTGTTCTCGGGCACTTTTGCATCCACCCAGAAGGTCTTCTTCTGGCCAACGTCAACAACCTTGCCGCCCTCGACACAGATCTTCCCGTCTTTGAAGAGGAAAGCGACATTGCCGAATGCTTTCTCGATCTCGGCTCCTGATGACGGGAACTTGTCCGGGTTGATGTTGTAGATTGCGATATCGGCATTCATGCCGGGCTTCAGGCCACCGTAGTCTTTTGAGAGGCCAAGACACTTTGCCGGCCCCGCACGGGTCATGGCTGCCAGTTCGTAGAGCGTGATCTCGCGGTCGATGTTTGCGATGTTGGTCGCACCTATGACCTTGTCTGCTTTTTTGAAGGAGTGGAGCAGCTCGTCACGGACCTTCTTGGACATAAGCCATGAGTAGACCCGCGGGTAGCGGGTGAACGGTCCTGCGTTCGGGTGGTCGGTGGTAATGAAGCAGCGCATCGGGTCCTTTGCATAGAGGGGAATTTCAAGTCCGACTGCCCACTGGGAGCAGAAGACGGCGTTGCTCGGATCGTAGATGAACGGTACTATGCCCGCTGCGGTCTCGAGTTCGACGTCGACATTGAACCACTTCAGATGGTTGAGGCCGTGGAGGTGGTGCTCGAACGGACCGTCCGCAGTCATCGTTGTGGTCTCGTCCAGCGTTACACAGCCGGTATCGATGGTGAGGTTCTTCTGCTTGTTGACGTAGTCCATGACTTCCTTTGCACCGGACTCGAAGTCTCCCCAGTTCGTGCCCTTGTAGGAGTGGAACTGGAGGTGCGTGGAGTGCAGGACCTGCTCGCGGCCGAAGTTGTTCTTCGGTTTGATGCCTTCTGCGAGCTTGAGGGAGTCGATCGTGGTCTTGTAGTTGCCGGGGTTGCCGAGGTCATTCTGGTGGAGGTGCATCGAGTGCGGGAGGCCGAGGTACTCGTTTGCCTCGATCAGGCCCTTGATGATCTCTCCCGGGGTGATCTCGAAGTACGGGACCGGGTCGTGGATGGTGAGACAGTTCAGTCCCCATGCCCAGGCTTCGGTGCCGCCGGGGTTGACGCATTTGACACCATATCCCTTGGTCTGGCGGAGAATCCACGAGATGTACGCAGCGGTGTTCTCGACCTCATGGTTCTTGAGGTACTCGAGAATGAACCAGTTGTTCCCGAAGACCGGGAGCGCGGCCTCATCGATGATCGGGGTGTCGTGGATCTCTTCGTGGACATGCCGGGCGTAGAGCGGGGGCATTGCCGCTTCCATCGCGAACGTGAACCCCATGCGGGCGTACGAATAGCCGGTCTTGAAGACGGTCGGAATGGACTTGCCCCCTTCGATGCGGGTGATGCCGGGCTTCTTGTGGGAGTCGAAATGCTTGTCCTCGGGGCGGTACCAGCGGCCGGCATTGACCTTGGGGCCCGCCACGTGGGCGTGGACCTCGAGGGCACCTGCCATGACGGTCTTGTCCCTGGCATCGATGACTCTTGCACCGGAGCTGACCGTTTCGACAATCTTGCCGTCTTTGACAGCAATGTCCTTCTTGTCGCCCTTGATTCCCTGGGTCGGGTCAAAGACGCGGCCGTTCTTGATGATATATTCAGACATTTACGCGCCTCCTTTGGCAAGGAGTTCATCGACACGGTGGTTGATCTTCGTCAGGAGTTCCTCGTCCGTGAGTACGCCCTCAGGCGGGTCGACGACCTTGCGGGTCTCGATCGGGACGTTGTCCATACGATAGGCACATCCCCCGACTTCGACACCAACCAGGGCGACCGGGATGTGAATATCGGAGATCTCGGTCGTGCAGTTGATATGCGGGTCGATCGTGACGGTCGGTTTCCGGGAGCTGCTGATCATCGCGTCGACCGGGAAGTGTGCACCCGGGTCGGTAGCGATGTAGAAGCAGGCCTCAACCTCGTTGCGGTTGAGGAGGTCGACTGAGGTCGTCTCACCGGTCTGGTGGCGTGCCTGGTCTCTCCGCGAGACATCGACAGCGTACGGGAACCCGTACTGCCAGCCGAGTACCTGGCCGGAACCGGTAACGTTCCAGTGACCCCTCATGGCCATGATCGCGAATTTCGTGAAGTCGTTCATGTCACGGGTCAGGTTGATGGCGATATCGATGTTGTGGTTCCTGCCCATGGTGTGCGTGAGGCCCATCCCGAAGAAGATGATACCGAACCGCCCTTTCTTCAGGTCTTCCACGATCTCGTAAATCTTCTCTTTCGGGACGCCGCCGACGGTGTCCGGGAGGACTTCGCCCCGGGCTGCCGTACGGAAGGCATTCAGGAGCTCGTAATCGAATCCCTGCTGGACCTGGATGAACTCGTCAGCGACCTTTGCGGTATCAGTGTACCGGCAGTCAACGCAGTAGATCTTCCTGCCCTTGTGTCCCTTTACGGTGAAGAACCCGCGGGGGAAGATGGAGTACCGGGACATGTGGCGGGGGTGGGCGTGAGCCGGGTTGCAACCCCAGAAGATGACGCGGTCGGCACGGTTCTTGACCTCGCCGAGCGTACAGCTCGGGACGCCGACATCCTCGATGGCGATGAGCGAGGAGCCGTGGCAGACGGTTGCACAGTTGTCGACAATGGCGCCGACCTTCTCTGCGATCTCATGGCCGATGCTCATGGCCTGGCAGCTGGTGGATGCCCACCCGTACATCAGGGTCTTTCTCGACTTTACCAGCATGTTTGCGGTCCAGTCGATCGCCTCGTCGTAGGTAATCTCCTTGTAGGTACCGTCAGCCTGTCTCATCCGCGGGCGCTTGACACGGCCGGGCAGACGCTGGTGGTTGAACTTCTCGGCACCGATAGCGCAGGCGTTCTTGACCCCGAGGATCGTCTTGTTGTCATCGGATACGGTGACGACGAGATCGTCGCACAGGGTGCCGCAGAACGGGCAGATAACATCAGTTACTTCTTTTGGCATTGTCCGTCACTTCCTGATGAGGCCGCATGCGTCCTGCAGGACCTCGATTGCGCCCAGGATTCGTGCATTTGCGGCAATTTCCACATCGGCCGGGAACCCCTTGAAACACGGCTCCCCGGTTGAGAAGGTATATGCCGGTACAATCCGGTTCGCCCAGGGCCCCATCGGGATGTGGGCGAGGCCGGGGACAAGATCCTCGCGGGTCTCGACAGCCTTGACAATAACGCTGCCGACAGAACTCGTGACCTTGACATTTGTATTCTTCCATATCCCGATTTTCTTCATGTCATCGGGATGCATGTGGATGATCGTGCAGGCATCGAAATATTTCTGGGACGTTTTGCCTGCCTCCATGCCGACACCCTGCTGGATCGTCCGGCACGTAATAATGTTGAGGGTAATTTTCTTCTCTGCCATGGGATCTCCTCAGAATTTTAGACCTTGGCCGGGATTTCGGTTGATCCCGCCCCGGAGAGGCGGATCACATCGTACGGACACGCTTCGACACACACACCGCATCCTGCACAAAGTTCCGCCTTGAAATCGAGGCTGATAGCCACACCGTCCTGCACCTGGTAGATCTTCTCCCGGGTGACAGGGTCGAGCGTAAAGAGCTCGAGTGCGTTGACCGGGCAGGCAACTACACAATTGTTGCAACCCGTGCACCGTTCCATGTTTACATGTACAGCAAAAGCCATGCACATCTCCAGCAAAATAATTGCTTAGTTCATTCGGTTGTCGGGGACAGTAATTAAGTCTTCTCAAATTGCAAAAGAGTTAATCCCTGATACTTAATCAAAAAAAATTATTTTTACGAATAGCTAACATGCAGGTGATTTTGGGGAGGATCTTTGACACCGGGGGAAAAAATTGATCGGTCCCGGAACCCGGGATTGAATAAATTACGAACAATATTTTCCGGATACAGGCAGTCCGCTTCCGGTATCGCAAAGACTGCAGAACGCGCAAAAAATAAGGGGAACAGTCCCGGTTTTTTCGGGGCTCAGGGCAGGATACCCATCGCCATGTCCCGTGATGGCCGGCGGGACAAGGGGACCGGAGTTGCCCCGGGATTCCGCCCATGAAAACGGGAACGGGGCCAGGACATCCGGCCGGAAACCGGGAATCATACCGTGACATGGAGATCCAGGCTGCCTCCCGGAGCGACCGTGAACATCCGGGTGACGAGGGCGCCGTCCCGGTAGACGGCGACAATGAGCGGGTTTCCGGAGCCGTCCTGTTTTTCGACCGATCCCTCGATCATCCCCGTTACGAGCGGCATCCGGTAGAACTGGTCGCCCGTGCTGTTGATATCGGTGAGCTTTCCGGCCGGCCCGGCAGACCCGGTGAAGTTGCTGGCAGAGAATACCCGCAACCAGACGCCTTCCCGGGGGATCTCCGAGACCGGCAACGTGGGTTCCGGTGTCGCGATGACCGGGGCCGGAGCCGGCGGGACGGACGGCGTTATCTCACCACCGCTCAGGGGGACCGGGACGTGAAAGTCGATCACTCCTTCTGCGACCGTCGTGCTCTTCAGGAACAGCGGCGACCCGTCGCGGTAGATCCCCACTTCGAGCTGGCTCCCCGAGGTGTTCTGGTTTATTATGGAACCTTCGATCATTCCTGCACGTATCGGGATCTGGTAGAACCGCTCACCGCTGGAATTGATATCCACGGAATATCCCTCTGCACCGACATATCCGTAATAACTGCCCGGAGATGCCACCCTGACCCAGACGCCGCCGGACGGGATCCCGTTGGTAAAAGCCGGCGTGGCCGTGGCCCCCGGTACCAGTCCTGCAGCGATTCCGGGGCTCGGGGAGTTAACCTGTTGCGTCCCTTCCGGAGGGACCGGACCCGGAGTGACAGGGGTTGTTATTTCCGTTGGTGCCTGCGGATGGGTCACGCTGAGGACCGGCCCGCCCGGGCCCGGCGGCCGGACCCCGGCCGGGGATTGCCCGGCCTTCCCGAACGGCTCGAAGAAGACCACCGCCCAGACAACGATGGCGGCGATGACGATGACCGCCGCGATGGTATATGCCGGTGACTTCCCGCGGGGGATCTCCGGCGGGGGAAGGGTTGCGTTTTTTCCGGGCGGTTTTGGCATCCATTCCTGGGCGGCGGGCCTGGCTTCCGGCAGGGTTTCCTGCCCGGGAGGTTCTCCGGCAACGGGGACGTGGCGGTCTCTGAGGAACGCGAGGCAGCGGTCGCGTTCCTGGGCTCGTATCCCCCCGTAGTTCCGCACAAATATCAGTTCGCGAAGCGCCGGTTCGCCGGAGACGGTGAACGAGAGGCTGAGGATCGGCTCCCTGAGCGGATTTTCGCCGGCCGCAACCGTCAGCAGGGAAGAGAACGGGATCTCCTCGCGGACCGGGCCGGACTCCCCCTCAAGGATGAGGATCCGGCTGCCCGTGAGGGCCGCGAAGGAAGGGACGCCGTTTATGATGATCTTCTGTGTCCTGAACAGGATCGGGTCGTTGTCGCCCGCGAGGGAATCAGCCATGGCACCACATTAACCAGATATCTGTGCGATGGGGCGGAATAAACTAATCGCCGCATCAGCGGGGATTCGTTGGAGAAGCAGCCGATGACGCTTCGACTAACTAATCGCCGCGTCAGCGGGGATTCGTTGGAGAAGCACGCGGAGGCGCTATGAAAAAAATAGTGTACCGGCAGGGAACTGTGCTGCTTTTTCTCCGGTACATACATCCTCCGGTAACCGCGTTGCCGGCGTTTTCCTGTCCTTACGATACCCGGAGGACGATCTTCCCCCTCGCGTGGCCGGCCTGGCTCAGCTCCTGGGCTGCCTTCGCCTCCGCGAGCGGGAACTCCTTCTCGATGACGACGCTCACCCTTCCCGCATCTACCAGCCTCCCGATCTCCTCCAGCCGCGCACCGTTGGAGATGAGCATGAACGACTTCCCCGCGACCCCGTGGGCAGCGGCAGCCTTTTCGTCCGCCCCGAGCGTCGAGACCAGGACGCCGCCTTTCCGGATCACCCCCCACGACATGGCCTGGGTCTCGCCCCCGATGGTATCGAAGACCACATCGGCATCGCGGACTTTTTTGCTGAAGTCCTCGGCGGTGTGGTCGATGAGTTCGTCGGCCCCGATCGATCGCACCATCTCAAAGTTCTTCTTCGAAGTCGTCCCGATGACCCGGGCCCCCGCGAGCTTCGCGAACTGTACGGCGAAGGTGCCCACCCCGCCGGAGGCGCCGTGGATGAGGATCTTCTGCCCGGCCTTCAGCTCCGCGAGCTCGAAGAGCGCCATCCATGCGGTCTGGGCGGCGAGCGGGATGCCCGCCGCTTTTTCGAGGGGGATGCTCTCCGGCGCCGGTGCGAGCTCGATGGTGCGGACCGCGACGTACTCCGCATACCCGCCGTTCCGCGACGTGTCCGGCCGGCAGAAGACCCGGTCGCCGGCCCTGAACCGCTTCACGAGGGAGCCGGTCTCCTCGACCGTCCCCGCCACGTCCCACCCGAGGATCAGCGGCAGGGTATGGCGTGCCATCCGGGCCATGTACCCCTCCCGGATCTTCCAGTCCACGGGATTGACCCCGCAGGAATGCACCCTGACCAGTACTTCGTCGGGCCCGATGGTCGGCCGGGGGACGTCTTCGTATTTCAGTACACCCGAATCTCCGTACTGGTGTATCCGGACAGCTTTCATGGGAACTTCCTCAGGATTTTCCGGTAATGCCGCCGTCATCCCAAATATCTTTCCCCGGATCTTCGGCCGGACCGGGCCGGGCACGCCAGAGAGAAAAACACGGCTGCGCTCAAAGGTTCGGGTATTCCCGATGCCGGAAAAAAACGGGCGGGGCCAGCCCGGGGATGACAAAAATCCTCTCGCACGCCAAGCAAAACCCGGACCTTTTTCCGGAAAAGGGATGTTATTTCCTGAGTTCCGGCCGTTCGAACCGCACCTGGAGGAGCGGCCCGATCCAGTTGTCGAAGAGCCTGAAATCGACGACGCAGAGCGCCGGCAGGGTCTCGGAGAGGAGGATCTCGCCCTCCTTGCGGGCGAGGACGAACGAGGCCACGCACCCGCCGAAAAAGCTGATCGACTTGAAGATGAAGAGCGACCGCTTGGTGACGACCTCGCTCCCGGCTGACGGGATCCCGAGATAGAGCAGGTGGGTGATCCCGAGATCCTGGACCTTCTCCCGGAAGATCGCCTGGGCGAGCGCCGGCAGGGCGCCCTCCGGGCCCGGGGCGGTGATGCGTGCCAGGTAATCGGCAAGCTCCTCGTGCATCGCGTCCGATGCAAGGACCGCGGGATGGGCGAGGTTCAGCCAGGAGTCCTCCTCCCGGATCTTCTCGTTGAGCATATCCGGATCCGCCGCTTCCGCTGCCGGCAGGCCCTGCTTCTGCCCGGGTTTTCCGGCGAGCGCCCTGAGCTCGGCGAGTTTTTCCTTCTTCTTGTCGATGAACCATGCGAGCTGGTTGCGGGTCTTGGCAAGCCTGCTCGAACTGTCGAGGAGGCCGGCATAGGTTTTTACGAGCTTCGACTGCGAGCCGATGGTGTCCAGCGACGAGAAGTTATAGATGTACACGCTCTTCTTCTCTGCCCTGAGGGCACCCGCGATCGACGCTGCGAGGGCTTCGTACGGCACCGGTGCCTTCTCCTCCCCGGGGCGCGGGGCGGGGACGAAATGACCGCCTATCTCCGCAACGGTCCCCCTGCGCCCGGGGAATGCCGGGAGCGCCGTGGACGATGCGGCGATCGTGGGGGCCGTGGCGAGGAACGCGAACCGGTGGGACGCCTCTTTCTGGAGCGCCGGGGCCTCGGCCTCCGCCCCTCCTTCCCGCTGCATGACCCAGTCGAGGAGCTCCCGGTTGTCGGCCACCTGTTTCCGGCACCGGGTCTCGAACATCCCGAACTGTGCCGAGATCTCGACAAGCGGCACGTCGCCCCCGGTATAGTTCAGCTCGTTCGTGATCAGGATGCGGGCATCCTTCGAGAGGCCCTCCACCACCGTCAGCTTCCGGAGGATCTCCCGGGAGACCCGCTTCATCGCCTGGTACCCCACCATTTCCGCTACATAGCCGGCCCGGCCCCCGGCCCGGGCACCGGGCCCGCCTGCCGCGGATGGCTTCGGGCCGGTGCCGGACAGGGTGCCGGACAGCTGATCTGCCTGGGCTTTCATCCGGTCGAGGTATTCCCGGGCGAGGGCCTGCTCCCCGCCGAGCAGGGCTCTGAGCCGTTCCCGTTCGGCCTCGTCTTTCCGGCGTTCAAGATGGAGCGCGGCGAGCTCCTGTTCCAGTTCGGCGCACCGTTTCTCCCGTTCGATGGCTGCGTCCTTCTGCTCCTGTGTCTCCGGTGCCGGTTCGGGCTTACCGGCGGTCTTGCTCACGCGTGGAATGGGGCACCTCTTTTTTTGTCTTTTTTCGCTTCTCCGGATCCTGGAATCCGCAGTTACTTAGTTGGAGCCATGTAGTTCAACAACTTTTTCACGATCAAAAAAAAGGTTGGTTTTTATTGGGGAGAAAGGCAATCCGTTATTTCCCGAGGTACGCAGCCACTTTTTTGAGGTTCTCCCGGATCGGGAGATCCTGCGGGCATTTCTCCTCGCACTCCCCGCACTCCTCGCAGAGCGAGGCGTAGTGGGGGGTGCCGTCGAAGAACCCGCCGAGGAACATCGTGTAGATCTGCCGGGTCTGCTCCTCGTCGTCGTACATGTGCCCGCGGTTGTAGTACTCGAAGCACTCCGGGATGCTGACGCCGTGCGGGCACGGCGTGCAGTACCTGCAGCCGGTGCAGGGGACCTGTACCCGCTTTTCGAGCTCTTTTTTTACCTTTGCATAGAGGGAGAGCTCGGTCTTCGAGAGGGAATTCGCCCGTCCGGCCTTCGCGGCAGCGACGTTCCCCCGGACCTGGTCCATGGACGACATGCCCGAGAGGACGACGGTCACCTCCGGGCGGTTCCAGACCCACCGGAGCGCCCACTCGGCGGGCGGGCGCTGCACCTTCGCCTTCTCCCAGATCTCCGTAACCCCCGCGATCTCCCGCGCCAGCAGGCCGCCCCGGACCGGCTCCATCACCACGACGCCGAGCCCCTTCTTCGCCGCGTATTCCAGCCCCTCCGTCCCGGCCTGGTAGTGCTCGTCCATGAAGTTGTACTGGATCTGGGCAAACGTCCAGCCGTACGCGTCCACGATCTCGCGGAAGAGCGCCGCGTTGTCGTGGAACGAGAAGCCGGCGTGCCGGATCCGGCCGTCCGCGATAGCATCGTCGAGGAATTCCAGAACGCCGAGGCCCGAGAGGTTCTCCCAGAACGGGCGGTTGAGCCCGTGGACGAGGTAAAAGTCGATGTGGTCGGTCCGGAGCCGGCCGAGCTGTTCGTTAAGATACCTGTCCATGTCCTCCCGGGTCTTGACAAGCCAGCTCGGGAGCTTGGTCGCGAGGTTCACTTTTTTGCGGTACCCGTTCGCGAGCGCCCGCCCGACGAACGGTTCGCTCGCGCCGTTGTGGTAGGGGTACGCGGTATCCACGTAGTTCACGCCGCGGTCGATGGCGTACCGGAGCATCCGGGTCGCCATCTCCTCGTCGATCTCCCCGTTCTCCTTCACGGGGAGCCTCATGCACCCGAACCCGAGGACGGAGAGTTCGGGCAGAGCGTTCTTCATCTTCCGGTAGAGCATCTTTAGGATCACCTTTTCAGTTGATCCGGATTAGCGCCCGCGGCTGGGATAAAGGATTGCACGGGCCCGCAGGTGCCGGAGCAAAAACCGCGGGGGGGTCCGCGGCCGTCTCAAACCCTGGTGATGCCGAACGAGGCGAGTACGCTGTATGCGAGGCCCGGCAGCACCATTACAAGAAATATCCGTGCCCGGAATTTTCCCGTACAGGCCCCCTGCGGGTCGGGTCCCGGGGGCGGAACCGGGCGTCGGTATAGTCCCGGGAGAACGGGCGGCCGCACTCCGGGCAGATCGCGGGGGGCCTGCTGCCCGGTAACCGCATCGCGGGCGGGTGAACGGGGCCTGCCCGGTCTTTTCTGTCACGGGAACTCAGGCATTAAAAAAAATCCTTTGGGGGAATAAAAAAGAATTTACCGGTTTTCCGTCCTGCTCTCCTGGTTGTACAGCAGGGCCGCACAGATGAAGATCAGGGCCGCCGAGACGAACATCCAGCTGCCGGCCCAGGAGACATTCACCGGTTCGCGGTAGTTCGCGACCGCCGCAACCAGGGACAGGACCCCACAGAACAGGACTGCAACGAACCTCGGATGTGCTATGCGATCACCTCCCGGAAGGTACTGGGTCTCCGGAACGGTATTAACCCGGCGATGACTGAAAAAAAATCTGCAGCCATCTCCCCGGGATCTTCGTCCGGCACGGCCGGGGAGAGACCGGCCATACAGGGGGTCCGGGCCCCGCGCGGCATCGTTATGCCCTGCCCGGAACCGGCGAATTTTTTTACGCCGCGTTCCGCACCGGGGCCCGGCGTTCCGGACCCGGAAGAGACAAGAATGCCCGGCAAGTACGGTCGCGTGCCCCCCGATGTTTTTAAAACCGGCCTTGGTCAAAAACGGGAAAGTCCCCGTTTACCGGTCTACTGCAGGGGGAACGCGTTTACCGGGGAGGGGACCGCCGTCATGGCCGCGGACCCGATCAGGAAGTAGGCGGCGGCGAGGATGATGAGGATGAGCGGGATGAGGACGGCGATGGCGATGACGAGGATCGCCTTCAGGGCGCTGAGCTCCTGGAGTTCGCGGAGCCCGAGGATGTTGAGGGCGAGCGACCAGAGCGTGAAGAGGAAGCCGATGAACGGTATCCACCCGAGCAGGAGCCGGGGGGTGTGCCCGTACACGATCGCGCTTACGGTCTGCATGATACCCTTCCGCCCGCCAAAGACGTACACCCAGAGGTGGACCCACGCGGCAAAGACGAGCGTGAGGATGAACCCGCCGGCGAGCGCCGCGAAGAACACCAGGACCGGCAGGGGGACCCCGGACGAGATCCCGGCAAGGAACGGCATCTGGGAAGCGAAGGCGGCTGCGACGATGGCCGAGAGGACCGCGTTGACGAGGAGGAGGGCGAGGAAGTACGCCAGTACCGCGCCCGGCGCATCGGTGCGGGACTTCCGGAAGGTCTCCACGGGCTCGATGAGGAAGCCCCTGGCTTTGTTCACGATGGTGTTCAGCATGTGGATCAATGGTTGTGAGACCGGGAATATAAAAATACGGGGCCCGGGAGGCCCTGCCGCCATGAACCGGGTGCCTGCGATCTCCTTTCGCGGCCCGGGATAGAACGCTCTTATTGATGGAGACACCAATCTCTGCTCAGGTGCTTCACCACGGTCCGGCCCAGAGCACCGGGTACGATAATGAGCGCACGGAACCGGATTCCCGCGATGAAGAAAGGGTATAAGGGTATCGGGATGGAGGGATTTTTCGCATCCTGGTACGCCCGGAACACCGGGAAATCTCCCGGCCAGTATACCGGGGACGCCCGGGAAGTCGCCCTGCATGCCCCTGCCGGAAGCGCGGTGCTCGAGGTTGCCCCGGGGCCCGGATACCTGCTGATCGAGCTCGCGAAGCTCGGCCGGTACCGGGCTGCCGGCCTCGACATCAGCAGGACATTCGTTGCGATCGCGCGGGAGAATGCGAGGGATGCCGGCGCGGACATCGAATTCCTTCTCGGAAATGCATCGGCGATGCCCTTCTGTGCCGATACGTTCGATTTCATCATCTGCCGGGCCGCGTTCATGGACTTCTCCGAGCCGGTAAAAGCCCTCCGGGAGATGCGCCGGGTACTGAAACCCGGCGGGACTGCGCTCGTCGTCGATCTCCGGCGCGATGCCACAAAGGAAGCGGTCGATGCCGAAGTGGAGGGCCTGGGGCTCGGGTGGTGGGATGCCATGGTGACGAAGTGGATCTTCCGGTACGGTCTGGTCCCCCGGGCGTACACGAAAGAGGAGTTCCGGCGGTTCATTGAAGAGGCGGGCTTCCGGGAGTACGAGATCGGGGAGAGGCCGATCCGGTTCGGGATCCGGCTGGAGAAGCCGCCCGGGGCCGGAAAAATCGCGGCCGCTCCTGCATCCGATCGCGGCCGGACAGGCCCGGAATGAAAAACGAGACCGGTGTGCGGGCCGGTGCACCCCGTTTCCATCCCGGCACCCATGCCCGGTGAAGGGCCGGCGTGCCTCTGACGATCCCCCGTACTTCAAAAGCGGGCCCGGCTGCCCGGCGGGATGGTGTGCCGGAATATTTTCCGGGGAGGGGTTTCCCCGGATCAAAAGAAAAATCCGGACCCGGTCCGATACCATCCTCGTGCGGGAAACCATTTCAACAAGCAGGAATCACGTGAAAGAACATGACCGAAAAGAAAGGGCATTTCGAGAAAGGGGTGTGGGTTGAGGAGACCGAACCGCAGGTGGCCCGGCAGGATCCGAACGCCATAGACAGGAGGTTTTCCGAGGCGACAGAGGCCGTCGTATCGTCCATCGATGAGGTGATGAACGTCACCCGCGAGCTCGTGACAACCGAAGAGGGAAAGCAGTACATCGAGAAGGCCATAAAGGATACGCAGACGAAAGTCCGGCAATCCTTTGACGAGATCATCTCCCGGGTAAAAACCGAAGTCGGCAAAAAAGTGAATTCCGCAAAAAAATAATGTCCCGGTGCCCTTCGGGTGCGTCCTCCGGACCGGATAAAAAATAATACTCCGGGCCTGCGGACGGCCGGTTTTCTGAGCGTCCCGGGGATGTGACGGAAGCCAAACAGGAAAGATTAATATTCCCGGCAGCATCCCGGAAAATTGGTGATACCTGTCCATGCCCAAAAAAACTGCCGATAATGCTTTTACCGGCCTTGAGGCGGCAATCGTGCTCATCGCATTCGTTGTCGTCGCGGCGGTCTTCTCGTATGTAGTCCTCGGTGCCGGGTTCTTCACGACGCAGAAGAGCCAGGAAGTGGTGCACACCGGTGTCGCGCAGGCAAGCTCGACACTGGATATAGTAGGGAATGTCTACGGCGTCGCGCCCGGCGCAACCGGTGCAGTGACGGATTCCTTAAAATTTGTCAATTTCAGTATCGCGCTCGCCCCCGGCGGGACGCCGGTCGACTTTGACAAGATTGTCTTCGTATTCAGCAACCAGAGCAGCCTGGTAACCCTGGCAAATATCACCGGGACGACCGTCCAGGGCGAACCCACCGGTGCCGGGACCTGGTCGATCTCCAGTGTCCAGGACCCTCCCCAGGCAAACCCGACCGATCTCCTCCAGCCAAACGAGCAGTTCACGATCTCGATCTGGCTCCCGAGCACCCTGCCGAGGAATGATGCGTTCAGCATCGAGATCCGTCCCGCGATAGGCGCCAGCTTCGACATCAAGAGGACTGTTCCTGCTTCGGTGAGTGCAGTCAATATCCTCTACTGAATTCTTTTTCATCCCGGTATACAGCCGGCCTCTTCACCGGCAGCATTACTTCCAAAAATATATGCAGGACCCGGTCCCAGGTTTCCTGTACGGAGAGTTCTGATGGACTCTTCCCGTCTTCGAAGTCTGATGACTTCTTCAGAATCCGAAGAGTTCTGATGGACTCTTCTCGTCTTCGAAGTCTGATGACTTCTTCAGAATCAGCAGGACCCCCATGAACGCCGTATTGTTGCTCCTCATCATCCTCGTCGCGCTGGTCGTCGTCATTTCCCTCGCCTGGAGGTTCGCATCGCGCCGGTACGCCCTTCCCTGCCCCGTCTGGATGAAAGGGATGCTCGACCCGTCATCCGGGCGCGTGGACGCACGCACGCAGAAGACGGTCCGGCTCCTCGGTGTCCGGCCCGGGATGCGGGTGCTCGATGCCGGCTGCGGCCCCGGCCGGCTCACCATCCCGCTTGCCCGGTGTGTGGGACATGAGGGCGAGGTCACGGCAATGGACCTGCAGGAAGGGATGCTGGAGGAAGTAAGGAAACGTGCCGGGCGTGCAGATCTCGGGAACATCCGGTACCTCCGGGCCGGTATCGGGGAAGGCAAACTGGGGAGCAGCATATTCGACCGGGCCGTGCTGGTCACCGTGATCGGCGAGATCCCCGGCCGGGAAGCGGCGCTCCGGGAGATGTTCTCTGCGCTGAAGCCCGGCGGTATTCTTCTCGTGGAGGAGACCATCCGCGACCCCCACTTCCAGACCCGCGCCAAAGTCACGCAGCTTGCCACCGCAGCCGGTTTTGTCGGGAAGGAATTTACCGGTGGCCGGTTCTCGTACGCGATGACGTGGGAGAAGCCGGAGAGCTGACCGGGGATTTCTCCCGGTCACCCGTGTTTCGTTCCCCCGGGAAATTTTCCCGGAAATTCGCGGCCGCTGATTTTCCGGAAAATTTTTGATCGCGATCGTGATCGCATTTCATTTTTTTTATCCCGATCACCGGGTGTCAGTTGGCGAGGCTGCAATCGGGTGATTATGCTACGAGAAGGGGTACAACCAGCACCGTATTTTTTTGTCCGGCGTAAACTTTCCGGGCAGATCGCGTCTGTTCCGGAAAATTCCCGGTCGCCGATTTTCCGGAAAATTTCCGGTCGTGATCACGATCGCGTCTGAAATTTTTTGATCGCGATAGCGCGTGCTATTCTGATCGCGGGAACATGCGTTCGGGCATGAACTCATACCGGTGTACGGCACGGGACAAACAATTTATCGGGAGGCGTTCCATCCGGGTTTATGCGCTCTCTCATTTACCTCCTGGCAGCAGGGATCGTCCTCGCCTTCCTCCTCGCCGCGGGCTGCACCGGCGGCAGCAATGCCGGGACCGCCACACCGACGCCGGCACCGCAGGAGACCCCGGTCGTCACGGCAACGACCCCCGCCTGCCCGGCCGGGGCGGGCATGTGCCCGGACGGCTCGTGCCGCAACACCACGAACGACAACCAGAACTGCGGGGGCTGCGGGTACGTCTGCCCGGCAACGTTCGTCTGCCTCCAGTCCCAGTGCATCAACTCGGGCACCAACGTGGTCGCTACGCCGTACACGCCGGTGGCACATTGATGACGCCGGGTTGGGCAGTGATGGGGGTCGGGGCCGGGTTGCCCGGGGGGGGGAAGGGTCCGGGCCGGTCTATCCGCGCTCTCTTTTTTAACGGGGCATTTTCCGTGGCTTTAACGACGGAATACGCGATATAATCGCCCGGAATCTGATTCTTTGCATATCGCTTCCCGGTTGGACGATCTCCCCTGAAATGTATTTCCTGCACGTCAGGACGGCCCGGAGGGGAAAGAACCCCATTGGTACAAACCCGGCAAAGGGGTTTTTTCCCGCTTTTTCCAGGCCCCCCAAGTTTCCAAGGGCCGGAAAACGGGGGTGCTTAAAAGCCCGCTAAATTGGCCGGTCTAAATCCTTTTAAATCGGATATTTTTCGAATCCGGCTGATTATAAGGATATTTTTGTCGGGCGTCAACACCATTTCCACTGGACCAAAAAACGGGTTCGCCGGATTGGCAAACGGAGCCCGATACGGGCTTATCTGGGATGAGGTCTGGTTGGAGGGTCTGGTCTCCAAAATAACCCTCCCACTACCAGGATCCATTCCGAAAATCAAAAAGATCCACAGACTAAAATGCACCGGCCCGGGCGGGTTTTTATCAGCTCCTGCACCGGCCCTTCGAGACCTGTCCGATCCGGGAAAATCTCCGGGACTGCACCATTTCCCCGTCCTGCACCGCACCGCTCCGGCTTCATACAAACCCGGTAAACTTTTTTTCAACCGCGTAACCGATCGCGATTGAAAATTTTTGATCGCGGTTGTGATCGCGCCTGAAATTTTTTGATCGCGATCACGTTCGCGATCGATCATGGGAAAAATCTCCAGCGGAAGTAAGGGTCATTCCAGCGTGAAGGCCCGTCCTGTTCATGGTCCGATCGCGATTTATTTTTTTCAACCGCACGAACGATCGCGTTTGAAAATTTTTAATCGCACAACTGATCGCGTTTGAAATTTTTCAATCGCGATCATTTCCCGGTCCGATCGTGATCGATCGCAGTCCGGGCAGTACGGATTTTGCGGTGCAGGGATTGCGGGAAGTGCACAGGGTTGGAAAAAAATGCAATTTCAGTGCACCGGACGGGATTTGAGGTTATGTCCCATATTCCCGGGCCGGCCCCTTTGCTACGCGCCATACGAGCCCGCGTCTCTTTTGCGATCTTCATCGCTGCATTGATCGCCCCGATCGGTGGCGGCTCCTGGTCATGAGGGGGGCTCCGGGAAGGTTGTTCGCTAGGCGTTTTTGATTGTCCTTTCGCTGGTTTTTGTCCTCTATGGTATCATCTTCTCTTGCTCCGGATTTATCTGAACCGGAAACTTCTCCGGATATTATTTTTGAAATTATATAAGGTTTGTAGTTTGAGGGGATGCGGGCTTCGCGGGACGATGAACGTGGAAAGGAAGGACATGGGCAAGATGATGTGACAGGTTTGTGATCTAGCGGAGAGGTGCGCTGAGGAGGGGAAGGTTGAGTTGCTAACGCTGTTTTGTTTGGAG
>DATJBJ010000064.1:0-4837 GCA_035515395.1 Methanoregula sp.
CCGCGAATACCTGCACTGACCGGAAGAACCGGACGGCCGGGGCGGGTTTTCAGCCGTCCCGTTCCGCCTGCCGGCCAGCGGGCGACAGCTCCCCGCAGCACGACCCAAGCTCGCCGCCGCAGCTGCACCCGCAGCTGTCCATGTCCTTTCCCCGGACCGCTGCGCTGATCATCGCCCACGCGCAGCCGAAGCCGCTCTGCACCGCGATCGCCTCGACCTGGCAGTTCCGCGCGCAGGCACCGCACTCCATGCACGCGGCGGGGCGTACAAGGTCCGCCCGTCCGGCTCCCTCGGCAAAAACACCGTGAGGGCAGACCTGCGTGCACCGCCGGCAGTTGATACACCGTTCGGGATAATACCGGAGGGTATTCTCCGCACAGGAATTGAAAAATCCCCGGGGGTGTCCGCCGACGCCCTGCCCGACGGCGACGTCGATGCGATCATGTATTTTCAGCCGTATGTCTCCCGGATCCTGGGACGGCTTGGCGATGATGCGGTGACCTGGCCGGGGCAGAGCGACCAGTCGCTGTACGGGGTGGTCGCTGCGCGGAATGACTGGATCCGTTCCCATCCCGGAGAAGTCGGCCGGTTCCTGCAGTCGCTCGAAGATGCCCGGGAGTATTCCATCGCCCACCCGGATGAGACGGAAGCGATCGCCCGGAACCACCTGAACGTATCCGGGGAGTACCTCGCATCCGTCTGGCCGGACAACCAGCTCGACCTCCCGCTCGACCAGTCCCTCCCGGTCGCCATGAACGACGAAGGCCGGTGGATGATTATTAATAACCTGACCACAGAAAAAACACTACCGGACTTTCGTACGTACATCTCCACAGCGGACCTTGAGAAGATTGCGCCGGAATCGGTGAACATCCGGTGAACTGAAAGGATGAAGATCAGGACGCAGTTGATCGCGGGCATCGTTGTCTTCGCCGTACTCCTTGCGATCGTCTCCAGTCTCGTCGTTATCACCAGCCGGCAGTCCGAGGTCCTCACTGCCCGGGAGGACACCGCAACCAGCATCGCCCTCGAAGTCGGGGAGCTCGGGTACCTCTCGAACGATTATATCCTCTACCGCGAGCCCCTTCAGGTGGACCGGTGGAACGAGAAGTTTGCGTCCATCTCCGGGGATCTTGCGAACCTCTCGGTCGACCAGCCGGAGCAGCAGGCGATCGTGGACAACCTGAAGGCGAACCTCCAGAACACCCGGTCGGTGTTTGAGGACATCGCCTCCAGTCCGGTCCAGCCCGGCGGGGCGGGAACCGGTTTTATCCAGCTCTCGTGGAGCAGGATGGCGGTCCAGAACCAGGAGATGATCTTCGACGCGAGCAGGCTCGCCGGTCTCATCCGCGGGGAGGCCGACGGCCTGAAACAGGCGCGCAACGCCCTCATCATCGCGCTGATGGCAGCCTTTGCCGCACTCCTCCTTACCGGTTATTTCATCTTCTACCGGCGCATGCTGCGATCGCTTTCCAGCCTCCAGCAGGGGGCGGACGTCGTGGGCAGGGGGGACTTCAGCCAGAGTATCGCCGATACCCGTGACGACGAGATCGGGGCCCTTGCACACTCGTTCAACCGGATGACGGCGAACCTCCGGAACGTCACCGCCACCAAGGCGGAACTCGAGACGGAGGTCGCCGAGCGCCGGCGGGCGGAGGAGGACCTGGCGCAGAAGAACGAGGAACTCGGGGCCATGAACGACGAGCTCACCGCCGCGCACGGGGAACTGGTCAGCGCAAACGACCAGCTCAGCAGGAGCGGGCAGGATTTGATCGCGAGGAACAGCGAACTCGCGGCGCTGAACGAAGAGCTCGCCGCCACGCAGGACTCCCTCACCGCAAACCTCGACCGGCTCACGAAGGCCGAGAGGGATGCCCGGGCGAGCGAGGACCGGTACCGTCGGCTCTTCACCGAAATGGCCGAGGGCTTCGCAGTCCACGAGATCGTCTGCGATGCGGAAGGGGTGCCCTCCGACTACCGGTTCCTCGATGTCAACCCCGCCTTCGAGGAACTCACGGGCTTAAAACACGGCGAAGTCGTGGGAAGACTCGCGAGCGAGGTGCTCCCCGGCCTTGAGAAGGACTGGATCACGGTATACGGTTCGGTCGCCCTGACCGGCCAGGCGGTCCACTTCGACAATTACGCGGAGCCGCTCGACCGGTATTACGAGGTCTTCGCCTACTGCCCGGAGCCGAACCGGTTCGCGACGGTATTCATGGACATCACCGGGCGGAGGTTTGATGAAGATGTCCTCCGGCTCACGGGGGAAGTATACCGGATCTCCGCCGTCGAGCCCGATCTCGGCCCGATGCTTTCTGAGTATGCCGGGCTCCTCCAGCGGTATACCGGCTGCGACTCGATCGGCATCCGGATCCTGGACAATAAGGGGAACATCCCCTATCAGGCGAGCATCGGCTTCTCCGAGGACTTCTACAACCGGGAGAGCCCCCTCTCGATCGAGACCGACTCCTGCATGTGCATCAATGTCATCCGGGGGAAGACCGATCCTGCCCTCCCCTTCTATACCGAAGGGGGGTCGTTCTACATCAACGGCACGACGAAGTTCCTCGCCACGGTACCGGAAGAAGAGAAGGGGAAGACCCGGAACGTCTGCAACACGGTGGGGTACGAGTCGGTGGCCCTGGTCCCCATCCGGAAAGGCGAAGCGGTCCTCGGGCTGCTCCACCTTGCCGACCACCGGGAGGGGATGGTGCCCCTGCGGACGGTCCGGATCCTCGAGAGCATCGCGCCCTCGATGGGGTCGTCGATCCTGGGACACCAGGCGGAACAGGCGCTCCGCGAGAGCGAGGCGCGCTACCACGACGTGTTCGAGTTCAACAAGGCGGTCATGTTCCTCGCCGACCCGGTGACCGGCCGGATCGTGGACGCCAATGCCGCGGCCTGCACGTATTACGGGTACAGCAGGGACGAGATCCTCGGCCTCACCATCAGCGACATCAACGCTGCCGGAGCAGCCGTTGCCGGGAGGGACATGGCAAAAGCGGTTGATGCCCGCGGGGCGGTCTTCTCCGTAAGGCACCGGAAGAAGAGCGGGGAACAGCGGGACGTGGAAGTCTTCAGTGCCTCCATTACCCTCGGAGGCCGGCAGGTCATCCATTCCATCGTCCAGGACGTCACCGAACGGAAGCAGGCCCAGGAGGCGATCCTGCGCCAGAGCGCGATCATGCGGGCGATCGGCAGGATCTTCGGCGCGGCCCTTACCTCGCAGACGGAAGAGGAGCTGGGGCAGGCATGCCTTGCCTCGGGGACGGAGCTCACCGGCAGCCCGACCGGCTTTGCCGGCTGGATCGGCCCTGACGGCCTCCTGCACGGCGTGGCGAGCGATCACCGCCTGGATCCCGAATGCCTGCCGGTCCGCAGCCTGTACGAGCGGGTGATTGCCCAAGGAAAGAGCCTGATCGAAGACGGGGCCGATCCCTCTTCCCGGCCGCCGGGGGCGGGCGACCTGCCCGGAGACCGCCGTCCGGCCTCATTCCTGGGAGTGCCCCTCGTCCAGGGGGGCAGGGTTGCGGGGGTTATCGCCGTCGCCGGCCGCGAGGGCGGGTACGGGGCCGGTGAGGTGCAGGCGCTCGAAGCCATCGCACCCGCCATTGTCGAGGCGTTCGGCCGGAAGCGGGCCGAACTCCGGCTCGCCGAAAACCTCACGGTCATGACCCGGCTCCACGAGGTCAGTACCCGGTTTGCCGAAAAAGGCGACCCGAACGAGCTGCTGCCCGCGGTGCTCGACGCAGCGCAGGAGATTGCTGGCGGGGATCTCGGCATGGTACAGACCGTCGCGCCGGGGGGAAAGGCGCTCCGGCTCGCCACCCAGCGCGGCTTCGGGCAGCCGTTCCTGGACTTCTTCGCCACGGCAGACGAGCGGACCCGTGCTGCGTGTACCGAGGCGTTCAGGCTCGGCAAGCGCATCGTCGTGGAGGACATCGAGACGAGCCCGATCTACGATGGGGCCTCAGGCCTCGACATGCTCCGGGAAGCCGGGGTACGTTCGATCCAGGCGACGCCTCTCTGGAGCCGCTCCGGCAGGATGGTGGGAGTCCTCACGACCATGTGGAGGTCCCCCCACCGTCCCGACGAGCGCACCCTCCGGTTCATCGACCTTCTCGCCCGGCAGGCCGCCGATTTCATCGAGCGTTCGCAGGGGGAAGAGGCCCTCCGCGAGACGAGCCAGTACCTCGAGAACCTGATCACCTATGCAAACGCCCCCATCATCGTCTGGGACTCCGGCCACCTCATCACCCGGTTCAACCGCGCCTTCGAGCGGCTGACCGGGAAGACGGCTGCGGAGATGATCGGGCACCGGCTCGAGATCCTCTTCCCCGGTGAGAGCCTCTTCGACTCGATGCGGATGATCCAGCGGGCCTCGGCAGGGGAGCGGCTGGAGAGCGTGGAGATCCCAATCCGGCACGCGAGCGGGGAGGTGCGGACCGTTCTCTGGAACTCGGCCACGATCTATAAGGCTGACGGGAAGACCGTGTACGCTACCATCGCGCAGGGGCACGACATCACCGAACGGAAGCGGGCGGAACAGGAACTCCGGCACCGGAACGAGGAACTCGGGAGCCTCAACGAGGAGCTCGTCTCTACGCAGGAGGAACTGCAGCGGTACGTCCACGATCTCGAGCGGAGCGAACAGGTGCTCCGGCAGAACGAGGCGGAACTGAAAGAGGCGCTGGAGGAGAAGGAGGTGCTCCTCTCCGAGATCCACCACCGGGTCAAGAACAACCTGACCGCGTTCATCTCGCTTTTGAGCCTCGAAGGGCCGTACGAGGACATCCCGGGGGGACAGGCGCTCCGCCTCGACCTCCAGAACCGGGCA
>DATJBJ010000065.1:0-9400 GCA_035515395.1 Methanoregula sp.
TCCAGACCGTCGCCAGCTCGTCGAAGGAGAAGATCAGGGCCCCCCACCACATGCCGAGGTACGCATAGCCTGTCCCCGGAAGGAGGAAGTTGAGGAACCCCGCGATCCACGGGTTCTTCGTATCCTGCGGCCGTTTTGAGATCCCCCGCGGGAGGTGCATGGGGGAGATCCCGCACTTCGTTGCCGCAAGAACGGTGCCCCACCGGACGTCCCGGTTCTCGTCCCCGAGGGACTGCATGAGCGCGGGGACGGCTTCCTCGTCGCCGATCGAACCGAGGAGTTCGACGGCTTTCACCCGGACCGCGCTGTCATGATCGCACAGAAGTCCTTTCAGGGCCGGAACCGCCGGTCTCCCGATTTCCCGTACCGCCTTCCATTCCTGCATGCCGGCAAAGTAGTACGCCCGTTCAGCCGGATCCTGCGGTTTCCAGCCGAGCCGGGAAAGGGAGATTGCCGCGCCGAATCGCACGTATTTATCCGGATCCCTCAGCGCGTTGCCGAGCGGCTCTGTCGCTGCCCCGTCCCCGATCTCGCCCAGCGCGATCGCCGCCTGCCACCGCACTTCGCTGTTCTCGTCGGCAAGGGCCGCGACGAGGGGCCCGACGGCGCGGGGATCCCCGATCCGCGAGAGCGCCCCGATGATCCCGAGTTTTACGGTCCTGTTTTTTGTCTTCAGGGCGAGGATGAGCGTATCGACGGCCCCCGGGCCGAGCGTACCGAGGGCCTTTGCCGCCCGGGTCTGCACCCCGGAGTTCCGAGACCGGAGCGCCCTGACGAGGCCCCGGATATCCCCGTTTTTCGCCATGGCATCGGTATCGGGCTCCTGTCCGAAGAAGGAAAAGACCGGCATGGCGAACCTCACATATCCTCCATCCGTTTCACCGTGTAATAGGTGTGGACGGCAAAGATCGCGGTTATCGGGTACGTGTAGACATAGGGAAACAGCACGTTCCAGTTCAGCTGGATGATGACGATGATGCCCATGTAGCAGAGGGAGACGAGGACACCCCACCATTTTCCCATGTACCCGTACCCGGAGCCGAAGAAGAAGAGGTTCAGGATCGCAGCCCCGAATGCGCTGGGAGTATTCCGCGGCCGGTTGGAGAGGATCAGCGCGATATCGTCCGAATCGACGCCGGCCCGCTTGCAGGCGGTTACCGCGCTCCACCGGACGTCCGGATCCCGGTCGATGAGCCCCCTCTCGCAGGTCTCCCTCGCGCCCGGCCCGCCGATCTCCCCGAGCAGTCCGATGATCCGTGCCCGGGTTGCGGGATCCTTGTCCCTGCTGACATGGGCGAGGGGGCCTGCTGCGGAAGACCGCAGCCGCCGCACCGCCGGCCAGTCCTGCGCTGCGATGAGGGCATAGGCCCTGCCGGCATCGTCGGCAGGCTTCCAGCCGAGCGCCTCCAGGGACGTCACTGCCCCGTACCTCACGTAGCGGTCCATGTCCCTGAGGGCCTCTTCGAGAGCCGGCACCGCACCCGGATCGCCGATCCGGCCCAGCGCGAGGGCCGCGGCCCAGCGGACCTCGCTCTCCGGGTCGTCTTTGAGTTTCCGGACGAGCCTGTCCACCGATCGCGGGCACCGGATGTCGCCCAGCGCCTCGATGGCCCCCAGCCGGACGTTCAGCCGGGGAAAATCGAGGATCTTCAGGAGGGGGTCGCACGCGGGTTCCCCCATGGTCCCCAGGGCATCGGCGGCACGCCACTGGACGTCGGAGTTCCCGTGATCGAGCAGCCGGATAAGTCCCCTGATGTCGCGGGCTTCCTTCAGCGTTCCGATCTCGGCGGTCATCGGGTATCTTCACCCCGGTGCGCCGTCACAGCCGTCTTCTCCACCACCCGAAGTACGCGGCGGCGGCGACGATGGCTGCAACCAGGACGAGCAGCACCGGGTAGGCCTCGATCATCCCGAGCAGCCAGCCGAACATCCCGGCATTCGTGACCATGGCCGACTGCGAGACCGAGACATACGTGACGTTCGGGTGCGCTTTCTGCTCTTCCGCGGTCGCCTCGGCGGTGAGCAGGCCGAAGAGCGAGGTGCCGTTCGGGGAGTCCCCGCGGAATACGAGGTTGCCGTCAGGATCCGTGCCGGTGAAGACGGTGACAAGTAGTTCTTCGGCCCCGGTCTCGTCGCTGATCCTGCCGATCCGGACCGCGTCCCGCCCGCCGTTTGCAGCAACCCAGGAAGCCGGGACGCTCATCGATATGTTCGCCGGCGCGGTCCGGGAAATGTTCGCCCTGCTGACCGCGAGGGTGTACGCGATACCCTCCATCCCGAGCCCGTTCTCCTCCGCGAGGGAGCGGTACCGGTCCGCGATATCGGGGGGGAGGTCGCCGTTCACCGTTGTGGAGATCGCGCCGGGCCCGGAGAGCGATTCAAGAGCGGCGTGGACCGAGACCGATACCGCTCCGGAGGATAGGGTGGGCCGGAAGGGGTCGGTGGTGAACTCAGCCCTGGTGACCGGGCCGGTGATGGTATCGCTGCTCTCGTTGAAGCGGGTCCCCCAGAACGTTATCCGTACCCCGGGGGAATGGTGCTGGTAGACTTCGAGCCGGTCGAAGTACATGGTGATGTCGGCGCCCGCGGCCCGGGCCTTGCTGCGGCTGAGGCTCAGCGTCCCCGATCCGCCGGTGTTATAGTCGAGGCCGTCAAAGCCGAGCGGATACGTCAGCGAAAGCGGGTTTGCATTGACGATCGGGGGCGGTGTGGGGGTGGCCGACGGGCTCACCGGAACCGTCGTTGCTGTCGGCGTCGGCGCAGAGGTCTGGTGTGCGGGAGGCGGCCCGTTGTCGGAATTGTCGCCCCCGAGGCCGAGCGAAGCGGTGGTGGAGACCACGGTGATATAGTCTGTGCGGGTCAGGGTGCTGTTCCCCGAACTGTTGCTGATGGTCATCGTGACAGTGTACGTTCCCGGAGCCGTGAACGTGTGATCCGCGTTCGGGAAGGCCGGGTTGGAGTTGTTGTACCACCCGCCATCCCCGAACGACCAGTTCCAGAAGAGGGGGGCGATGGACGTGGAACTGTCGGTAAATATGACGTTGAGGGGTGCGGTGCCGGAGAGGGGCGAGCCGGTGAAGGACGCCGTGGGGATCGGGCCGGCCGGGGCAAACTCCTGGACCCGCTGCAGGGCGGTATCGATCGTAAAGATGTTCCCGGCCCCGTCTGCCGCGACCCCGGTCACGGTCCCGAACTGGCCGGGCCCGACCCCGTTCGTCCCCCACTGTTCGATGTACACCCCCGACGGGCTGAACTCCTGGATCCGCCAGTTGCCGGAATCGGCCACGTACACATTGCCGGCCGTGTCGACCGCCACCCCATAGGGGACGCTGAACTGGCCGTTTCCCGCCCCCGCCGTCCCCCACTGGCCGAGGAAATTGCCGGAAGGATCGAGTATCTCTATGCGGTTGTTGTTCGTGTCGGCGACATAGAGATACCCGCTCGCGTTGACCGCGATCCCGGTCGGGTTATTGAACTGGCCGGGACCGGCACCGAACGGTCCCAGCGCGGACCCTGCAGCGCCTGAGGGATCGGTCAGCTCTATGGTCGTGGTGCTGCTGAGCGGGAGGGTTTCGTACACGTACCCGGTGCTGTTTGTCGCGACGCCCCAGTTGGGGAATGCCCCGCTGGTGAAAAACGTGACGTTCACCCCGCCGGTGGTGTAGACCTGGGTGCGGCTGTTGAAGGAATCCCCGACATAGACGAAACCGGTGTTGTTCACTGCGATGCCGACGGGGTTCCAGAACTGGCCGGGGGGCGCCCCGAAGGAGCCGAACTGGCTCTGGTACACCCCTGCCGGGGTGAACGACTGGGTCCGGTTGTTTCCGGAGTCCGCGACCCAGACGGTGCCGGCGATCGGGTCAACCGCGATGCCCTCCGGGTTGAAGAACTGCCCGTTCGCGGAGCCGTTGGCCCCCCAGCTCCGTACAAACACATGGGCCCCCTGGGCAGAACCACAGAGAAAAAGGGCAAGGATAATACAAACGGCGAACGGGTAGCCAGTTCGCAAACTCGGTGCCATCACGCCAGACTCACTCTCTCGAACGCCGGCCGTCTTCCCGGATCACGCACCTCCGGGTACGACTGCGGATTACTAAACCATTCTTTTTATTTGTCCACTTAAGGGTTATCATTTGATCCCGGAAGGGTCGAACTGCCCCCTTTTCCGATCTCCAAATCCCGGTGGATTTTTCGGTTTTCGAAGCCTGCTGAAGCCTTCATTCCCGGGTCAGGAATCCTGGTCCAGCAGTGAAAAAAAGGGGGTTATCCGATGATGATCGCCGGCTTGAACGGCAGTGCCGTCACGGCCTTCGCGTGTTCGCTCGATTCGGCGTCAGTGATGTGGACCGGCACCCCGAACTCCTTCTCGAGGAATTCCTGTGCGTCCTCGAAGACGGCACGCTCGTTGACCGGTGCCCTGGCGAGGGGGCCGACGACGTGGGGCGGGAGCCGGTGGATGAGGGTGGTGCACTGCTTCGCCGCATCGGTCGCTTCCCTGCCCCGCTTCCGCATCCCCTCGTCCTTCATGATCTCTTTGATCACGGTGTTCCGGTCGCTTGCGTTTGCGATGGTGGCGAAGATCTCATGCTTCCATGCCGGGGCAAGGGAGATGGTGATCGACTTCGGGATGATCTGGATGAGCTTCATGATCGATTCGATGTCCTCGACCGTGCGGGAGAGGAGTTCCTCGGCGAGCTCGATCTTCTCGCTGACGAGCGACGGGTCGGCGACCGGCCAGGGGGCGAACGAGACGAGGCCTTCGCCGGCGAGTTCCTTCCAGAGGTGCTCGGCCGTGAACGGGATGAAGGGGGCGAGGAGCCTGACCCAGGCCGAGCAGAGGCTGTGGAGATCGCGGCTGCCGTCGCAGTCCTCCGGGAGCCGCCGGCGGTACCACTTCAGGTCGGTCTCGATCGAAAACGAGATCTCCTGCAGCGCCTGCCGGGTCTGGAAGTTCCCGAGAGCGGCCGTCGCCTTTTCGATGTGCTCCTGGAGCCGGCTGATGAGCCACCGGTCGATGTCGTGGGGCTCTCCGGCAGCGTCCTTTGCCTCGATGACGGTGTTGTAGAACCGCTCGATCTGCTTCCTCGTCGAGAGGACGAGTTCGTTCCGCCAGTCGAAGTCCTGCCACGGCTCGGCGCTTCCCATCAGGAACATCCGGACGGTGTCGGCACCGAACTCGTTCACGGCGTCCTCGAGAAGGAAGACGTTGCCCTTCGATGACGACATCTTCGCGCCGTTCAGGAGCCCCATGCCGAAGACGACCATGCCCTTCGGGAGTTTCTCCTTGGGGAAGATCGTGACGTGGTGGAAGAGCTGGAAGGTGAGGTGGTTGCTGATGAGGTCCTTTGCCGAGAACCGGAAGTCGTACGGGTACCAGTAGAGGTATTCCCCGCGCATCGCGTCGAGCTTCTTCTTCTCGGGGAGGCCGTCGGACTTCTTCCCGAGGAAGATGTAGTCGAAGACCGCGGGGGTGAGGATCTTCGGGTCCATGTCCCGGATCTTATGGGCGATGGTATAGTACGCCATGTAGATGGTCGAGTCCGAGAGGGGCTCGATGAGCTGCTGGGTGTCCCACGGGAACCGGGTGCCGAGGCCTACCCGCCGGGTGCAGGCCCAGTCCTTGAGCCAGTCCACGGTCCGGTCGAACTCGACCCGGACCTCCGGCGGGACGAGGGCCATGTCCCTGAGCTGGTCGGAGACCTGCTTCTTCCACGCCGGGTCGGAGTATTTCAGGAACCACTGGTCGTGGAGGATCTTCACCTTCACCCGGTTGCCGCACCGGCAGACGACCGGCCGGACGTCGAACTCGTACATCACCGCCGAGTCGTACTTCTCCGTCATGAGGGCGGCGACCTCGTCCCGGGCTGTCCGGACCGGCTTCCCGCCGAACTTCTCGAAGAGCTTCCCTTTCGAGAACTCGGCGGAGTAGATCTCCTGCGTGAGGGCGTCCATCCGGCTGTCCATCTGGTTGGTGATGCCGGCCCGCTCGACCGCGTCCTGTGCCGGGACTTTGCCGTACCCCTCGACCGTGATGAGCGGGATCGGCCTGATCTCTGTGTACTTCCCCTTCTGCTGGAGGTCGCGGAGGGCGATGTAGTCGAAGGGGGCGTGGGCGGGGACGCTCATGACCATGCCGGTCGCCATGTCGGGGTCTACGAAACCGGCGGGGAGGATCGGGACCTCGCCGCTGAGCGGGTGGGAGACTTTTTTATCGATCAGGTCCTTCCCGGGGATCTCCTCCCTGATCTCGACCGTGTGGTCCTGCAGGGCGAGCTTCTCTGCCGCCTCCTTCGAGACGATCCAGGCCTTCCCGTCCACGAGCGCCTTCACGTAGGTGACGTCCGGGTTCGCCCAGAGGTTGGTGACGCCGTGGATCGTCTCGGGCCGGAGGGTCGCGGTCGGGATGAACGCGTCGCCGAACCGGAACATGACGAGCGTGAACTTGATCACTTCGGCCTTGTCCCCTTCGAGGAGATCGTGGTCCCCGACCGGGTTGTCGTCGACCGTGCAGTACCGGACCGGGTGGGCGCCCTTGATGACGTGGCCCGCCTCGTAGAGGTGCTTCCACTGCCACTCGATGAACTTCGAATAGGTCGGGTCTACGGTGATGAACCGGCGGCGCCAGTCGATGGAGAGGCCGCAGGCGGTCATGACCCGCTGGTACTCGGCGGCGAAGTGCCGGACGATGGTCAACGGGTTGGTGAACTCCGCGAGGACGTCCTGCGGGACGCGGTAGAGGTCGCGGTAGAGCCGGACGGTCTTCTCGTCGTTGTTCGCGATCCGCTTGGATATCCCGACGACCGGCGCCCCCGTGACGTGGAACGCCATCGGGTACAGCACCTGCTTCCCCCGCATCCGCCAGAACCGGGCAACGACGTCGGGTACGATGTAGGTCCTGCCGTGGCCGACGTGCATCGCCCCGCTCGGGTACGGGTACGCGACGTTTAAGTAGAATTTTTCGAGCTTCGAGGGATTGGACTCGAACGCGTGCTCCCACTGCTCGTGCGCCTCTTCCTCGAATTTCCTGAGATCGAATTCGCTCACGATCGCTTCACCTTCACGTTTATACCGGCCTCAGCTTGATGTTCTCGTTGTTCTGGTAGCGCCGGATCATCTCCTGCGCGATGCTCGAGTTCTTGGCGAGGTGGATCTCGCCAACCTCGTTGACCGTTGCCGTGAAGAGGTACTCCTTGCCGGCGAAGACGTCGACGATCTTCCCGCTCTCGCCCGGGGCGATGATCGTGAGCTGCTTCTTGTCGGTCGCGATCCTGATGCCGCCGCCGAGGTTGATCTCCTCCTCGGCCGGCTTCGCCTGGGCCTGCGCCTGCTGCCGGTCGAACTCGGACCGGGGCTTGATGTCGATCCCGATGCCGATCTTGTTGACGATGGCCGAGATGTTCTTCCCGCCCTTCCCGATAGCGGCCGGGACGTCCTTGTCGTCGATGTACACGGCTGCCTTGGTGTCGGAGACCATCTGGACGTCGACGAAGCCTTCGGTGTACCGGCCGATCTCCCGCTGGATCTCTTTCTCGGTGAGCTTCCAGCCGGGCCGCTCCTCGGCCTCCTTCCGGACCGGTTCTGCGGCCGCGGCCGGTGCACGCCCGGCCGAAGGGGTGACGACCGGCTGGCCGACTACCTGGACCTGCGGGGCCCTCGCCGCCGGTACGGCCGGCGCGATGACGGGCATGACGATGGTCTCGCCGTCATACCGGAAGATGTCGAGGACGAGTTCGCCGGTCTCGTGGTCGTGGACCGTGGTGACGGGCCGGATGTGCATGTCGCCTGCCATCCCCTCGGGGACCTTGATCGAGAACCCGACGTCGTAGACCTTCGTGATGACCCCTTCCTTGACGAAGACGATGGAGTTGATGATCTGGGAGAGGACCGAGAAGTCGACCCGGTCCGAGAAGCGCTGGAGGGCGTCCCGGACGCCGTTTGCGTGGATGACGCCGACCATGCCGAGGCCGGCGAGGCGCATGTCGCCGAAGACGGAGAAGTCCTCGGTCTTCCGGAGCTCGTCGAAGATGACGAAGTCGGGCCGGACGAGGAGGAGGACGTCGGCGGTGTTGACCATGCTCCCGTCGAGCGTGGTGTACTGGGTGATCTGGTCGGGAACCTGGAGTTCCCGCGGGGCCTCCATGGTCTTGACGATGTATCCCGTGTCGGAGAGGAAGGTCGCCACGCTCTGGGCGAGCGTGGTCTTCCCCGAGCCGGGCGCCCCGGCGATGATGAGCCCCCGCCGCTCGCCCCTGAGCCGGGTCTTGATGATCTCGGACCGGGCGTAGTTGTCGAGGGTGACGTCGACCCGGGGCCGGACGGCGGTGATCTCCATCCCGTCCGAGAAGGGCCGGCGTGCGATCGAGATCCGCATGGAGCCGATCTGGACTACGGTGATGCCCCGCTTCTCGATCTCGATGAAGCCGTCGGGGTCCCGCTTCGCCCGCTCGAGGATCTCCTGGGCGAGCGCCCGGAGCTCGTACTCGGTGACGGGCTGGTCGCGGATCTTCACGAGTTTCATGTCGGAGATCGTGCCCTTCTTCGCCACGGGCGGGACCCGTTCCTTCAAGTACACCGCGATGGTGTGCTCGTCGAAGAACTGGTCGATCCCGAGCGGGACGAAGTCGGTGACCTGCGGTTTTAGGTAGATGACGTCGAGCCCCTTTGCCCGTGCGACCTCGGCCTGCACGAAGTCGCTCGTGATGAACCGGGCCTTGTTGTCGATGGCGATCCCCCGGATCATCGAGTCGATCTCACCGCCGCTCGCGAGCTTGACCTGCTCGAGCGAGGGGCGTATGCCCGAGAACTTCAGCTCGATGATCTTCTCGTCCGCGAGCTTCACGAGCGACTGGAGTTCGTTCAGGCCCGAGAACCCGATCTCGCGCCCGTTGTTCGCCTGGGCCTCGAGTTCCGCGATGACCGCCTCGGGGACGATTATTGTTGCACCCTTGTATTCACCCGCTTTTATCATGGAGGTTATGCGCCCGTCGATGAGGACGCTCGTATCCGGTACCAGTATCAAAATTATTCACTCCTTATGGTCTTCTATAGTATGCTATGCTATTCGGATCAACGACCGTGGATCGTTGATAGGGTAGATATTACCTGTAGGGGTTTATAAATGGTGAGGGGGTGCACCAACGGTGCACTCCCGAGCCATGAGAAGATTCGAAGAATCTTCGAATGTGAGGGGAGTGGGGGGAGGGTGTACTCCTGTGCTATGAGGAGAACACGAATGTGAAATGATGCTTTCTTCGAGTTTAAATGAGGGGAACATTATTTCATCAACAATTCTGTTTTTCAGGAAATAATGAGGATTTTTGATATTCAAAATAAGATCTAACCTATATTTTTTTTATTTTTGAAAGTAAATATTTATTAAATGCCTTCAAGTGATATTTCA
>DATJBJ010000066.1:0-3538 GCA_035515395.1 Methanoregula sp.
GCTCACGAGCGGCACGCCGACCACGGTTATCTCCCGTACCGGCGCAACGGAGCCGGCCCATAAATTCCAGATCCTGATCAGGATCGAGACCAACGAGCCCGATATCGTCTCGCAGGAGCAGGTCGAATGGGACAGGACCCACGGGACCCGGGTGCAGATCGAATTCAGGAGCACCATGTCGGCAAAGAAAAAACTCGTCGAATACCTCCGGTACACCTCCGTGGTCAACCCCCACGCACGGTTCCGGGTAGAGCTCGATGACGAGTCTTTCACCTTCGAACGCGTAAGCCAGGAGATCATACCCTGCCCGGTCGCGATCCAGCCCCACCCCCACGGCATCGAATTCGGCCAGCTCAAGCGCCTGGCAGCGGCAAGCGATCAGAAACTTGCCGATTTCCTCGCCGGGACGTTCAGCAGGGTGGGGAAGAAGACCGCGATAGAGATGGTTGAACGTGCCGGGCTGAAGAGCGGGGCAAAGGCCAGTTCGCTCTCGGCCGACGAGCTCAAAGGGCTCCTCGCGGCGATGCAGGTCATCCCCGTCCCCGCGCCTCCCACGACCCGGTGCCTCTCGCCGATCGGCGAAGAGCTTATCCGGAGGGGCCTTGACAAGGAGTTCCAGATGGATTTTGTCGCAGCCCGCACCCGGCCGAGTTCCGTCTTCTCCGGCCACCCGTTCATGGTCGAGGCCGCGATCGGGTACGGGGGAAAACTCCCCTCAGAAGGGAACGCGATCCTGATCCGGTTTGCCAACCGCGTCCCGCTCATGTACCAGCAGGGGGCCTGCGCGATCAGCCAGTGCGTCACGAACGTAAACTGGAAAGCGTACAATATCTCCCAGCAGGGATTCCCGACAGGACCGATCCTCATCCTCGTCCACGTCGCATCCACCAATGTGCCGTTCACGAGCGAAAGCAAGGACGCGATCGCGGGCATCCCGGAGATCGAGAAGGAGATCACCCTCGTCCTCCAGGAACTGGGGCGCGAGCTCAAGCACTTCGTCTCCCGCAGGGACCGGAACAAGCTTGCCGAGGACCGGGCCCGCGCCGTATGCGCGATCATCCCGGAGATTGCCGCGAAGGTGAGCGAGATCGTGGAGAAGCCGTTGGTCGATACGGCCCCTATCGAGGGAAAACTGATGCGGAAACTCATCGCAAAGCGGTGGACGGAAAACGGAAAAGTAAGAATCGAGCTCAACAACTACACCGGCAGTGACGCCGAGGTCTCGATCTACGATATATCCGGCGATAATGCCAGTGATGCAGCATCCAGGCCCGCATTTGTGAACGAAACGGACGGGCAGTTCACCAAGGTCTGGAAGGCTTCCATCCCCCCGCAGGGGGTCTGGCGCGTCTCGTACTCGGGGAAAGGCGGGGGCATGCTCGAAGTCAGGGGCATAGAGGAGGGCAAGAAGATGGTGGTGGATCTCGATGTCTAAGGAGGAGCTCGACAGAAAATCGATGGCAGCCCTGCTCGGCATCGCAGGTGCATGGTACGACCAGATGAGGGGAGGGGAGATCCCCTCCATCTCGCTCCCGACCCGGACGAAATACAACATCGAGTTCGACGATGCGAGCGAGGTCTGGAAATACGGCGACAAAGAGAGCATGCGTACCGCCGCTTCCGCGAAGAGCGCTACCCACCTCCTCAAGATGGCATACGTGATCGGCTTCGTAAAGCAGCAGCTCATCGAGAACCGGTCGTCGACGCTCAGGGAGATGTACTATATCTCCGAGGGGTGGAAACGGGCGAAGTTCGGGGCGCAGGACGAGAGCAATTTCCTGGTGGAAGACCTCGAGATCCTCACTGAAGTCCCCCGGGAAGGGTTCCACCTCAGGCCCGAGGAGGACGGGGCGTCCATCTACGGCCCCATGAGGATCCGGGAGATGACCCGGAAGGGGTTAAAGACGATCCACTGCCAGGACGATGTCGGGGGGGCGGGATACTCGATCCCCAACAATGTGGAGAACATCGAGTTCGTGGACCACAGCGCAAAATTTGTCATCGCCCTTGAGACGGGCGGCATGTACGACCGGCTCATCGAGAACGGGTTCGACGAGGAGTTCGGCGCGATCCTCATCCACCTCAAGGGCCAGCCCGCACGGTCGACGCGGAGGATGCTCAACAAGATCAATGCCACGTGGGGCCTTCCCATCCTGGTATTCACCGACGGCGACCCGTGGTCGTACCGGATCTTCGCCTCCGTTGCGTACGGCGCCATCAAGAGCGCCCACATGTCGGAACTCCTGGCAACCCCCAAAGCGCAGTTCATCGGGCTGCAGCCGAGCGACATCCGGGACTACAACCTTCCGTCGGACAAACTCTCGGACAAGGACGTGGAAGCACTCAAAGCCGAACTCACGGACCCCCGGTTTGCGACCGATTACTGGAGACGACAGATCAACCTCCAGCTCGAGATGAACTTAAAGTCGGAGCAGCAGGCGTTTGCGGCCCGCGGGCTGGATTTCGTTACGAAGAAGTACCTGCCTGAGCGGCTGAGCGCGATGGGGATCGTCTGATCGCCGGGCTGTCCGTCAGCGCTCTTTCCGGACGGAATCGAGCATGTGCAGGAGGGTGTCCCTGAGGGGAATCTCCGGGATCCATCCGGTCAGGCGGGTAATCCGGGTATTATCGCTTTGCTGCGAGAAGAGGGTGATCCGCGGGGGTGTCGCAGGCAGGTTCATCTCATAGTGCCGTCCGGTGATCTCTTCTACCAACGAGACAATTTTCGCGATAGAAGAGGCGGTGCCTGATCCCAGGTTGAATGCCTTCCCGGCGCAGTCCCGTGAAAATTCCGGACAGGACGCCAATTCCCAGTACCCTCTGACTGCGTCCCGTACATCAATGAAATCCCGTGAGGAGGTTGTCTCCAGCAGATCCAGAGCCTGTTTTTCCTTCTCTTCGATTTCAGCTACCTGCTTTACAATATTCGCGCATACGAACGTTTCCGGCTGGCCGGCACCGACAAGGTTGAACGGGCGGGCCACGCAGACATTCGCGTCGTGAAGTCGATAGTACATCAACGCGTACTCATCCTGTGCCATCTTGCTGATCCCATATTCGCTGAGAGGCTGTAACCGGGCCGATTCGCGTATTGCCCTGGTTCCCTTGTATCCGTAGACCGCTGAAGAACTGATAACGACCATGCGGCAGTCGGGGTTTGCCGTATACCCTGCATCGAGGATATTCTTCGTCCCGGCAACATTTGCCTCGAGAAGCTCGTCGAGAGTGCCATGCGTCCTCCCGGCAAGGTGGACGATTGCGTCAGGACAGACGCCGGCTACTTTTGCGAACAGGTGATCCCGGTCCAGTAAATCTGCGAGGATACAGGACTTCTGCGCAATTTTCGCAGTTGATGCTCCCAGAGGTAGATCATGAACCATCCCGGTCAGCTCCAAACCTTCCCGGTGTACCAGGTAGTGCATCATGCACCTGCCCGTGAATCCCGCCGCACCGGTGACAAGGACCTTCATGGTAAGAAACGGTCTTTATAACGCTCGAACTCCTCGATCGAGCGGGCGTAGTCGTCCGGCCTGCCGAT
>DATJBJ010000067.1:0-12308 GCA_035515395.1 Methanoregula sp.
TGGGACATTCTCATGGCGGACAAGAAACTCCTGGCGTTTCCCGTCCTCTCCGGTATCGTCACGGTGATCGTCATCCTCACGTTTATCCTCCCGCTCGTCCTGGCCGGGAGCTTCCTGAACAGCAGCGGGGTCCTCTTTTACGTCCTCCTCTTCGCGTTCTATGTCGTGAGTTATTTTGTCGTGATCTTCTTTAACACGGCCCTCATCACGTGCGTCAATGCGAAACTCCAGGGGAAGGATCTCTCGGTCAGTGAGGGGCTCTCCAATTCCGCAAAGCACCTGCCCGCCATCCTCGGCTGGGCGATCCTCTCGGCCACCGTAGGGATCATCCTCCATGTACTCGAGAGGCGCTCGGGCCTGCTGGGCCAGATCGTCCTGTCCGTCATCGGCGGGGCATGGGCACTCGTAACATTCTTTGTTGTCCCGGTCCTGGTCCTCGAGGACAAAGGCGTAATCGCTTCGCTCGGGGAATCGTTCGGGCTGGTCAGGAGGACCTGGGGTGAGAGCATCGTCGGATCCGCCTCCCTCCTGATCATCTTTGTCGCGATCGGGGTCATCGCGTTCCTCGGCGTCCTTGCCACGATGCTCACCGGGAACATGGCGGTATTTCTCATAGCGCTCGTCCTGTTCCTCGTCCTCGTTGTCATCCTCGCCGTCATCTATTCGGCGATGCAGGGGATCTTTGTCACGGCTCTCTACACGTATGCAAAGACCGGCACCGTCCCTGCGGCGTTCGACCGCGACCTGATCCAGAACGCGTTCGTCCCGAAGCAGCCGGGCGCGGGAAATATCTGAATTCTCTTTTGTTTTTGCAGCAGGCTTCACCGGCTCCCGGTGGATCCGCCCCGCCCGCCGCTACCCATACCTATACATGATCTCCTTCCTTACCATCTCTATGGAAGACTCCGCCTGGACATCCCTTCCCGGGAGCTCGTCGGCCGAAAAGCTCTTCTCGCTGGGTGTCGAGAAGCGGAGGACCCTCGATATTAGGACCCTGGACGAGATCGCCCGCCACTACGGTGTCGGGGTGTACCTGTTCTTCGAAGAGGATCTCGTACGCAACCGCACCCTCGAGTCCGTACTGGAGGAATTCGGCGGTTTTCCCGAGTACGAACGGCCTTATATCCGGGTGGAAAATTTCCTCCGGTTCACCCGGGAGAACGACCCGGGCTTCGAGCAGACCCTCCGGGAATTCCCGCTGATGGTCGAGATCGTCAGTGTCGGCGAAGCGGACCTTGCCCGTGACGGGAAAGTGAAGCCTTTCGTGACCGGCATGATGCCGTTCCTGGACGAGCTCGATGTCGACGGAGAGCCCCCGGCGTAGGGATCGCCCCTACCGTCTCTCATCCTCTCCCTTTCCAAATTCCCGTCTCCGGATTTTCCCGTCTTAGCCTCCTCCCCCGCACACCGTTTTGTAAGGACTGCACCCGCAAACCCGTGGCAGCGATGGGGAAAGGAGCTGTCCGTTTTATCTGCCTCCCCTTCCTTAGTTTTTACCAGAGGGAACCGCCCGGCTGCGGCGCGGGCGTACAGGATCATGGGCAGAAAGGCAAAATCCTACATCTGGGAGTCGGTGATCGGCCTCGGGTTCCTCTCCGGCCTCTGGACTGCGATCGGGATCGATCCCGAACAGGTTATCATCAATGCCGTCAGCGGCCTGGTGAACACGGAGTATCCCGATCCCCGGCTCAGGTATCTCTTCATCGTCCTCCCGGCGATCCTCCTCCTTGTCTCGGTGTACGGGGCGTACAGGAACGGGAAGACCCTCGGCCTCGTCTCGGTCGTCATCGCGTATATCGCCGGGCTGCTCGTGCTCAGGGAGACCGGGCCTGCGCTCCTGTTCCTCATCGCCGCGGTCATCGCGGGGTGGATCGCCACCGACCGCCGGACGGTGAAGCGCCTGACCGGCCGGTGATCGGGAATTCCGGACTGGTATCCTTTATTGGATGGGAGAACCAAAATTTACAGGCATGAGTTTCTTCCCCAAAAAGAATATTTACTGGGCTTTCGATTCGCTCGTGCCCAGCAGGTATCTCCTCAGACTCCGGAAGATGGTTTTTTTTGAGCCCTTCCTCGGGAACGACATCGCAAACCGGGGAAGACTCTCCCACTATGGCTGCACGGAACGGAAGGAATTTGCAAAGACCCTAAAGAAGATCCGGTCAGAGACCGAGCTCCTCCTCGAGGATATCGAGGCCTGGCACATCCACATGGCGGTGGTCGGGACCCAGAAAGTGCCGGGGGACATCGCCGAAGTCGGGGTATACAAGGGCGGCTCGGCGAAGATCATCTGCGCGGCAAAAGGGGACCGGCCGCTCCACCTCTTCGATACCTTCGAGGGGCTGCCGAAGGTCGACGAGATCGACATGGTCTGGCCCTTCTACGAGGGGAAGTTTGCCGCCTCGTTCGAGAGCGTGCGGGAGTACCTGGCGAGCGAAGAGAACGTCCACTTCTACAAGGGCGTCTTTCCCAGGACCTCGGACCCGGTCAAGGACCGGCGGTTCTCGCTCGTCAATTTCGACGTGGACACGTACGAGAGCACGAAGCAGTGCCTCGAGTTCTTCTACAACCGCATGAACCCGGGTGGCATCCTCCTCTCCCACGACTATATCACGGCGCCGGGCGTCAGGAAGGCCTTCGACGATTTCTTCGACGGCAAGCCCGAGCCGGTCCTCGAGACCGCAGGCTCGCAGTGCCTCGTGGTCAAGGTCTGAAGCGCGGGTGAATTTTTTTTAAAAATCCGGGAACCTAGTCCCTGGCGATCAGGATGCCGAAGATGACGCCCAGGAGACCGACGAGGAAGAGGACGATCCCGATCAATCCCCTGACCGCGTTGATAACGTCCGGCAGAAAAACCCAGATCGCGTAGATGCCGAGGGCACACAAAACGAGCCCGATGACCAGAGCAACGATTCCCATTTTATCCATGATAAACCTCGATTGCGATCCGGTTTTGAAGACCCGGAGATATAAACGTATCTCATAAGAGGCGGGGCAGGCTGCGCCGGCGATGGTGTTCCGCCGCTGTCCCGGGCTTACCGGGCCGTCCGTTCCAGTCGCAGGATCTCGACCCCTATCTCCAGCACGTCCTTTGTATGGAAGGCAAACGTGCGCCTGATCGGGAACGAGCCGCCGGTCGTCCCGGCGATCCGCGCCCGGCCTTCCGTGTAGGCCGTAACGAATGGGAGGGATCCCGCATTAAAGATGCCCCAGGTCACCGGCGCGATCGCGAGTGCGCAGTCGATGAACGGGCGGTCCGCGTGCGCCTCCTGCGCCCCGAAGGGCGGGTTCATGAGAACCGTGTCGCACGGGCCGACCCGGCCCGGGACGTCCCGGTCGCGGACGTCGGCGATGATGAACTCCACCGCCGCCCCGGCCTTCGCCGAATTCTCCTGCGCCACCGCAACCGCCCCGGCATCGATCTCGACCGCTTTCACCGCGGCAGCCCCGAGGAGCGATGCCCCTATCGCGAGGACGCCGGTACCGCTGCCGAGGTCGCAGACGACTTTTCCCCCGATATCCCCCTGCATGAGGGCATCGTAGAGGAGCCGTGCCGCGAGGGGTGCCGGCGTCTGGTACTGCTCGAGTGCTGCCCGCGGTTCCGGAAACCCGGCGAGCTTCTGGAGCGTCATCTCGAGCTGTTTGAGTTTCATGGGATCTCGTCGACAGCGTACTCGTCCCAGGACCGGGCCCCGCAGAGGATCTCGAACTCCTGCGGCGAGAGGACCGGTACCGGGAACCGGATCTGGTCGTCGTACACAAGGCGCGGGCAGGCAGTGTTGACGTAGGCACCGAAGCCGAGGTTGAGGAGCTCGCCGGGGCTCACCTCGCACATCATCACGAGGACCGTGTTCGCGGCGAGCGCAGAGAGGCGGCGGGCGAGTGCGATCCTGTTCTGGCCGCTCTTGCTGCTCACGATGATCCCGATGGTCTCTGCCCCCCGGGCCTTCTCGATCGCCGCAAACCTGCGCCGGAGGAGGGCATCGCCGCTCACGTCTTCGACGGTGCCGGCAAGGGGATCCAGCGCCACCACCCGCTTCCTGGTGGCGATCGCGATCCCTTTCGGGTGGAAGAGGCCGGTGCCCACGAAGAGGATCGTCTCCGCGCCGGGGATCTTCGCCGCCCCGAGACTGCAGCCGAGCACCTGCCCCCGGAGCGGCGCCCGCCCGCTCCCCCCCGCCACCTGAACCGCGATGCCATTCGCCCGCAGGAACTCCTCCATCGCGGGGACGAGGTGGGCGTGCTGGACCGTGGTCACGATCCCTGCCCGTTTCCCTGCAAGGAGGGGGAGGGCCTTTTCCAGAACCGCAATGTCGAAATCCACGGGGCACGGTTCGCAGATGACGTCCGGCCGCTCCTCGACCGGCGCATGCCCGAAGTGGACGAGGACGTCCGCGTACCCGAGCAGCCCGAGCGCGAGGTCGCACGCGCCGTAGCAGGGGTCGCCGCTCACGATCACGTCGAACCCCCCCGCCCGGAGCGCGGACGCAATCCCCGCCGCCTTCCGCTTGAGCCCCTCGGGGAACTGGAGGGCTACGGTCTTTGCCCCCCGGGCCCGGAGCTTCTCGGCCAGGGCAGGGGCCCGTTCAGAGGTATCGTTCAACGACACGCACCCGGTCCGTCACCTCGATCTTCACGAGCGACTTGTACGGGCGCCCGATATCGGGCTCCCCCCGCTGGATCGCGATGCAGACGTCCACGACCTCCGCACCGGCGATGTCGAGGGCTTTCAGGAGGGCCCGCATGGTGCCGCCCGTGCTCACGACATCGTCGATGATCACGACCCGGTCGCCCCTGTACACCCCGTTCAGGTACAGTTCGCCTTTCGAGTAGCCGGTCGTCTGGTGGACGGGGACCTCGTGCGGGAGCTCGTACTTCCGCTTGCGCATCACCGTCATCGGGATGTCGGTCATGCACGAGAGGACGGCCCCGATGTGGATCCCCATCGCCTCGACGACGACGATCTTGTCCACGCCGTTCAGGTCGAGGACCCTGACCATCGCACAGCAGACGTCCCGGAGGAGCGCGGGCCCGACCAGAGGGACCCCGTCGGTGATAGGGTGGATGAAATAGTTGTACTCGCCCCGCTTCACCATGGGGCAGCTCTCCAGCGATTTTACCAGTACATCAAGCATGCGTCTCTCCTGTCTCTCCCATATCTTCGATGAACTTCTCGATCCGGTCGGCGGTGACGTGGGGCATGGGGATGATCCGGAGGTGCCCCTGCCGGGTCCACGAGACCTTCCACCGCTCCGGCACCCTGCCCCGGTCGCAGGCGAAGGTGGCGACGTTCACGTCCGGGGTGGCGGCACGGGGGATGCCGAAGCTTTCGAGACCGTCGATCAGCCTCCGCGTGTTCTTCATGCAGCCGGCGATGACCGCCCTCATCCCCTCCATGCCGAAGTAATCGAGGACCGCGAGCGCCCCGGCGACCGGGGCCCCGGGGCGTGTGCCCGAGAGGGTGAACTCCTGCCGGACCGAGAGGTAGGGGGTGTCGATGTTGAGGTCCGAGAGCATCCCCGGCTCCCGGGTCAGGAGGCAGCCGGCGGGGATAGTGCTCATCCCCATCTTGTGAGGGTCGACGGCGATGGTCGTGACTCCCGGCAGGGCGAAGTCGAAGGGGATTGGCCGGTCGAGGAACGGGATCACCATCCCGCCGAATGCCGCATCCACGTGGAAGAAGAGGTCGTGGGCGACGGCGATCTTCCCGAGGCGCCCGATCGGGTCGACCATGCCGTACTCGGTCGTGCCCGCGATACCGGCCAGGGCGACCGTGTTGCTGTCGATCTGCTCCGCCGCACGGTCCGCATCGATCCGGAGATCCGGGCCGAGCGGCACGCTCCGCATCTCGATGCAGAGGAGGTCGCAGGCCTTCCGGAACGAGAAGTGGGCGGACTCCGGCACAATTACGTTCGGGTACATGACCTCCTTCCTGAGCGCCCGGGCGAGCCGGAGCGCCTGGATGTTGGACTCGGTCCCGCCGCTCGTCGCATACCCCCCGGCCTCCGGGCAGTGGAAGAGTTCGCCGAAGCGCCGGATCAGGAGCCGCTCGAGCGAAGCGGTGCCGGCAAAGAGACCGGGGTCGCCGAGGTTCGTCTCGAGGAACATGGCATGGGCCCTCGCCGCGACCGGGTGGGGAAGGGTGCACATCGAGCTCAGGATATACTCGTGGCCGGTATCCTCGCTCTTCTTCTGCCCGAGGAACGAGAAGAGGTCCTCTTCGGACAGCCCCTTATTCAGCATCCTTCGTTCTCGCGGCTTCGAGGAGGATCCGCTTCTCGGTGCGGGCGACGGTCTCGCGGATCTTCGCGATAGCGTCGATGTTTGCCGAGATGCTCGAGATGCCATGCTCGACGAGCCACTTCGCCATCTTCGGGTCGGACCCCGCCTGCCCGCAGATCGAGACCTCGACGTCGAACGCCCGGCAGCTCTGGATCGCGTTGTGGATGAGGTGGAGGACTGCCGGGTGGAAGGGCTGGTACATGTCTGCAACGTTCTCGTTGTTCCGGTCTATGGCGAGCGTGTACTGGATGAGGTCGTTGGTGCCGAAGGAGGCGAACTTTATCCCGCACCGGAGGAAGTCCTCGATCATGATCGCGCTCGACGGGATCTCGATCATGATCCCGAGGGTGACGTTCTCAACATCAACGCCGCAGGCCCGCATCATCTCCTTTGCGGCAAGGAACTGGTCGGGGTGGGAGACCATCGGGAACATGATGCCGAGGTTCTCGTACCCCTCGGCCCAGAGCCGCTTGAACGATTCGACCTGGAGCCGGAACTGCTCGGGGCTCTGGAGGTCGCGCCGGATCCCCCGCCACCCGAGCATCGGGTTGTGTTCGTGCGGCTCGTTCGCACCGCCCTCCATGTTCCGGAACTCGTCGGTCGGGGCGTCGAGGGTCCGGACCCAGACCGGCTTTCCCGGGAACGCATCGAGGACGGTCCTGATGCCGTCATAGAGCTCCTTGATGAAATCCTCTTCCCGGTTGTTGGAGATGAACCACCCGGGCGTCTTGTTGAGGCCGAGGATGAGGTGCTCGATCCGGAGGAGGCCGACGCCGTCCGCCCCGGTCGCCGCTGCCCGTTTTGCTGCTTCCGGGATAGAGACATTGACCTTGACGCTCGTCGCGGTAATGATCGGGGCGGAGCCTGCCGCCTGCTGCGGTGCCAGAGGCGCTGTGGTCTTTGCCGGCGCCGGCCCCTCCGCGATGCCGTCGTAGATGAGGCCCATCTCGCCATCAACCGTGACGGGCTGGCCGTTCTTCAGGACCGCGGTCGCGGTCTTGGTCCCCACGACCGCCGGCGTCCCGAGCTCCCTGCTGACGATCGCCGCGTGGCAGGTCATCCCGCCCTCGTCGGTGACGATCGCAGCGACCTTCCGCATCGCCGGCACCATGTCCGGGTTGGTCATCCGGGTGACGAGGATGTCGCCTTCCTTCACGCTGCCGGTGTCCTTCACGTCCCGGATCACGACGACCCTGCCGGAGGCGATGCCCGGCGCCGCCCCCTGTCCCTTCAGGATGATCTTCGTGCCCGGTTTCTGCCCGGCAGCACCTTTCTCCTGACGGCTGCCGATCGTGGTGATGGGGCGGGACTGGAGGATGTAGAACTCCTCCCCGGCGATCCCCCACTCGACGTCCTGCGGGACGCCATAGTGGTTCTCGGCGATCTTGCCGTACATCGCGAGCTTCGATACCTCCTCGTCCGAGAGGACCCGGGCCTCCTGCCGGGCTGCATCCACCTCGACGGTCTTCGTCCCGTTCTCCCCATCGGGGACGATCTCGATCTTCTTGGCGGAGATGAGGGTGTCCACGACCTTCGCGGTCCTCTGGTCGAAGACGTACTTGTCGGGTGAGACCGAGCCCGAGACGACCGCCTCGCCGAGGCCCCACGAACCCTCGATGATCGTGAGGGGTTCCCCGGTGATCGGGTGGGAGGTGAACATGACCCCGGCCTTCTCCGCGTGGACGAGCTGCTGGACGACCACCGCGATGTTCACGGTTGAGTCGTCGAACCCCTGCTTGGCCCGGTAATAGATCGCCCGTGCTCCGTAGAGGGAGGCCCAGCACTTCTGGACGGAAGTGACGAGGGACGCCTCCCCTTTGATGTTGAGGTACGTCTCCTGCTGGCCGGCAAAACTCGCGTCGGGGAGGTCCTCTGCGGTCGCACTGGACCGGACCGCAACGATGAGATCCTCTTTTGCCATCTTCCGGTAGGCACTCCGGATCTCGTCTTTGATCGCGGCCGGCATCTTCGCCTTCATGACAAGGGCCTTGGCGTTCCCGGCCGCCTTCTCCAGTTCCTCGTTCTTTTCGACATCGAGCCCCGAGAAGGATGAAAAGATCTTCTTCTCAAGGCCGGTCTCGACCAGGAACCTCCGGAACGCCTGGGCGGTGACCACGAAGGCCCGCGGGACCGGGAGGCCGATGGACGCCATCTCCCCGAGGGACGCCCCCTTGCCGCCTACGGAAATGATGTCCTCCTTCCTGATCTCCTCAAGCCAGAGAATGTTGGGCACGTCTTTCATCCTTCACCACTTGGTATGCTACCACTTATGATCTCGCCGCCCGCATCTTTAATAATTATCATCATCCGGCAGGCGGAAAATCCCGCGGCCCGGCCGCCCCGGGCCGGGGTTGCTCCCCGCCCGGGGGAAGAATAACCCTCTTTAAGTAGCGATGCCGATATACTACCGGGTTTTATGGCAGACGTAAAGGTGCTCGTCAGCGATCCGCTGGCGGAAGAAGGGCTTGCTATCCTCCGTGCCGCTGCCGGCGTAGCGGTGGACGTCAGGACCGACCTTAAAGAGGACGAGCTCTGCAGCATCCTTCCGGGGTACGACGCCCTGCTCGTCCGGAGCGGCACGGAAGTGACGGCGAAGGTCATCGAGGCGGGGAAGAAGCTGAAGTTCATCGGCCGCGCAGGGGTCGGCGTGGACAATATCGACGTGGACGCCGCGACGCGGAAGGGGATCATCGTCGCCAACGCCCCCGAGGGAAACACGCTGGCCGCGACCGAGCACACGATGGCGATGATGCTCTCGCTCGCGCGGAACATCCCGCAGGCGAACGCGAGCCTGAAGAAGAAGGAGTGGAAGCGCAGCAGATTCATGGGGATCGAGCTGAACGACAAGGTCCTCGGGATCGTCGGGTTCGGCAGGATCGGCCGCGAGGTGGCCAAGCGTGCGAACGCGATGGACATGAAGTGCGTCGCCTACGATCCGTTCATCACCAAGGAACGGGCCGCCCAGCTCGGCGTGGAGATGATGTCGATGGAGGAGCTCTTCAAAGTCGCCGACGTAATCACTGTCCACACCCCCCTCATCAAGGAGACCACCCACGTCATCAACGCAAAGAGCATCGCTACGATGAAAGACGGCGTGCGGATCATCAACTGCGCCCGTGGCGGAATCATCGACGAGAAGGCGCTCTTCGACGCGGTGAAGAGCGGCAGGGTGGCGGGGGCGGCCCTCGACGTCTTCGAGGAGGAGCCCCCGACAGAATCGCCGCTCCTCGATCTCGAGAGGGTCATCGTCACGCCGCATCTCGGGGCGAGCACCGTCGAGGCCCAGCAGAACGTGGCGATCTCGGTCGCGAAGCAGTGCATCGAGGTCTTAAACGGCGGGTCGGCGAAGTACGTGGTGAACGCCCCGATGGTCCCGGCCGAACTGACCGAGGTCCTCGAACCCTATGCCCAGCTCGCGGAGAAGATGGGGCGGTTCGTGATCCAGGTTGCGGGCGGGAGGCTCGCGTCCGTCGAAGTGGTCTACGGCGGCGAGCTCTCGGCCTATGCCGGCAGCATGAAGTTCGTCACCCGGCTCGCCTTAAAAGGCCTCCTCGACCCGATCCTCCAGCAGCCGATCAATATCGTCAACGCGGAGTTCATCGCGCGGGAGCGCGGCATCGCCGTCAGCGAGACCGTTACGCAGGAGTCGAGCGGCTTCAAGAACCTCATCACGATAAAAGTAAAGACTGACAAGGGCGAAGAGACCGTCAGCGGGACCGTCTTTTTCCGGGGCCGGAGCCGGATCGTTGCCGTAGGCGGCTACACGATGGACATGATCCCGGAGGGCTACGTCATCGTCTCCCGGCACCTCGACAAGCCGGGCGTCATCGGCCGGGCGTCGACCATCCTCGGGAAGTGCAACATCAACATCGCTGGGATGCAGGTCGGCCGGATCAACCCGGGCGAAGAGGCGATCATGGTCCTCAACGTGGACAGCGAGGTCCCGGATCCGGTCATGGAGGAGATCCGTTCGATGCCGGGGATCTTCACCGCAACGTTTGCCAAGGTCTCGGGGCAGTTGATATAAGAATATTTTTTAACGCTTGAATCGTCCCCCGTCTCCGGCAGCAGCCGGTTTCTCCTCTCTCTCTTTTAATTGAAAATCGCGACGAACGCCGCCGCAGTCCGGGATCTCCCCGGGGAAATCTTCTCCACCGGTTTCGTCGTTCCCCTGCGGAGGCACCGGGTGCGGATCATCCCCCGGATTTTCTGATCTCTGTCCCTGACGGCCGGCTCCTGTTCGCGGGCGTGGTGGGAGGGGTCGGGCGGTGTACTATCTGACCCTCCTCCCCCTTCCCGCGGATGGAGGTCCGGCCTTTTCCAAAGGGATTTTGCTGACGGTAAAAGATGGCCGGGAACATCCTTTTGTCTGCCCGGTCCGGAGGCCCGGAAGGCCGCGTCATCATAAAGTACACCGCCCGACCCCCCCATCAGACGTTAGTTATGCCCCCGGTCTTTCACGCGGATTACGGGTCATTCACGACGTTCAACTGTCCCGGGACCGGCATCGGAAATGCCATCCCCGATGAAGGGGGTCGGACGGTGTACTTTGATTTTGAAGAATGATCGGGAGGTGAGCGTCAGGATCAGTCCCTGAAGGGAAAGAGAAAAAAAGGTGTTTGTTCCCGAGCTGGTTTACAATTCTCCGAGTTCCGAAGAATTGAGCGAAGCGAAATTCGAGGATGAGAAGAACGCATCAGCGTTCTTCGATTTCCGAAGAATCCCGCAAAGAGGAGTACGAGGAGGAGAAGAGTCCGTCAGGACTCTTCGTAGATCTTCACCGTAACCGGTAAAATATCCGGCCGCCTGTCGGTCATGATATACACGTAGTTCATCACGTGGACGAGATACTCGAGGTATCCCTTCGCTACATTCGAGAGCCCCTCGTTCCTCCTCCCCAGGATGAGGATATGGAACCACTGGATGAAGAGGCAGATGAAGGCGATGATCCCGTAGACCCAGGCGACGATGCCGATGAGGATCCAGTAGACGATACGGATGAGGAGCTCGAGCCGGCTCGCGTCGTGCTCGAAGACAAAGAGCTGGTTCTGCGTGGGTGTTCCGTCGGTCATGGTGTACCGGAGAGATTTTGGCGGCTTCGGAAGATAAATTGACCGGGTTTTTACGCCTTCCGCTGCTTTTCCACAGTTACACTAATTTTTAATAATACAAGGACAGACACTATAGAGCATCAGGAAGCAGCGGGCTCGTGGTCTAGTTGGCTATGACGTCGCCTTGACATGGCGGAGGTCCTGAGTTCGAATCTCAGCGGGCCCATCATTCCCTTTTTATTAATATCTCAAAAAACGGTTTCCCGGGCAGGAAAATGCAGCCCCGCGCCCGTCGATCCGGGCGGGAAATGGACAGGTTTTCCTGACAACCCGGGTTTTAACGGCGGCCTGCCTCACCGGTACGTGTCCCGGAACCGGATCACGAACTCCGTCCCGTTCGCGGTATCCGTCTCGACCCTTGCACGGAGCTGGTGGCGGGCGAGGAAGTTGACGAGCTTGAGGCCCAGCGACCGTGCGTTCTCGACATCGAAGCCCGGGGGGAGCCCGATCCCGTTGTCACCGACGCGGAGGGTGAACGCGTCGCCTGCCTTCTCCATGGAGACCCTGACCGTGCAGGGCTCGCGCCGGATCGCGGCGCAGTCGAACGATTCGGGAAAAGCGTACTTGAACGAGTTGGTGACGAGTTCGTTGATGATGAGGCCGCAGGGGGTCGCCCGGGCGATGTCGAGGAGCGTCCCCTCCGCCTCCACGACGACCTTCACCGACTTCGCCGTAGCGTACGAGGCGGCGATCTGGTCCACCAGGTTCCCGATATACACCCCCATGTCGACGCTGGAATACTTCTTGGTCCGGTAGAGCGTCTCGTGGATGAGGGCCATGCTCCGCGCGCGGTTCTGGAGGTCTTTTTTCAGCGCCTGCCCCTCCAGGGACTCCTCGTACGTGTTGTCGAGGCTGATGAGCGAGATGAAGGCGGCGAGGTTGTTCTTGACCCGGTGGTGGATCTCGGAGAGGAGC
>DATJBJ010000068.1:0-17712 GCA_035515395.1 Methanoregula sp.
TCGAATTCTGCGGGAAGGCGATCGGGAGGATGGAGATGCCGGGCCGGATGACATGCTGCAACATGGCGATCGAGATGGGGGCGAAGGCAGGGATCGTTGCGCCGGACAAGGTCACGTGGGAGTATATGAAAGGCCGGCGGAAGATGAAGCCGTTTGCGCTTGAAAGCGATGCCGATGCTGATTACGCAGAGAAGCGGTCCTATAACGTCTCCGGCCTCGAACCCCAGGTTGCCGTCCCCCACAATGTCGACACCGGAGTCCCGGTCAGCAAAGTTGCGGGAACAGCAGTCGACCAGGTGTTCATCGGGTCATGTACGAACGGCCGGTTCGAGGATCTCAAAGAGGCAGCATCCGTGCTCGGGAAGAAGAAGTTCAGCCCGAAGGTCCGGGTCCTCATCATCCCCGCATCCCGGGACGAGTACATGAAAGCCCTGAAGACGGGGCTTGTCGAAAAGTTCGTGAAGGCAGGCGCTCTTGTCGAGGCCCCCTGCTGCGGCCCCTGCATGGGCGGTTCGTTCGGCCTGCTCGCACCCGGCGAGGTCTCGCTCTCGACCTCGAACCGCAACTTCCGGGGAAGGCAGGGCAGCACCGATGCGAAGGTCTACCTGTCGTCGGCAGCAACTGCCGCGGCGAGCGCGATGACAGGGTTCATCACCGATCCGCGGGAGGTGTAAGATGGCAAGACGAGTATCAGCACCGCTCAAGGAGGTGGCAGCCGGCAGGCCCGTGCATTCCGCAGCCGCGAACATGAGGGTCTGGAAGTTCGGCGATAACGTCGACACGGACGCGATCATCCCGGGGAGGTTCCTTACCATCAATAACCCTGACGAGCTTGCAAAACATGCCTTCGAGGGCACCCGCGACGAATTTGCAAAGAAGGTGAAGGAAGGCGACGTGGTTGTCGGGGGACGGAACTTCGGCTGCGGCTCCTCGCGGGAGCACGCCCCCCTCGCACTCCTCGGGGCCCGGATCAATGTCGTAGTAGCGCAGTCCTTCGCGCGGATCTTCTTCCGGAACGCGATCAATGTCGGGGTCCTTCCGGTCGTCTGCCCGGAGGCGGACCGGATACCCGACGGGGCAAAGATCCGGCTCGACCTGAAAGGAGGCTGGGTGGAGGCGGAAGGGAAGAAGTACGCGATCGAGCCGGTGCCTGCGTTCATGCAGGGGATCATCGACGCCGGCGGGCTTGTCCCGTATGCAAGGAACATGAAGGAGGTGCCGGTATGTACAGGATCGCGTCGATAGGCGGGGATGGGATCGGGCCTGAGATCGTGGCGGAGGGCAAAAAGGTCCTCGATGCCGCAGGAGAGCGGTTCAGTTTCGCTATAGAATGGGCAGATTTCGACATCGGTGCGGACCGGTACCTCGCGACCGGTGAGCTCCTCACCGAGGACGACTTAAAGGAACTCAAAAGGTTCAAAGCGATATACTTCGGCTCCATCGGCGACGAGCGGGTGAAGCCGGGGATCCTTGAGAAAGGGATTCTCCTCGCGCTCCGGTTCTATTTCGACGAGTATGTCAACCTCCGGCCGATCAGGCTCCTCAACGGCGTGGAGACACCGCTTGCGGGGAAGGGCCCGAAGGATATCGACTTCGTTGTTATCCGGGAAAATACCGAGGACTTCTACGTAGGAATAGGGTCCCGGTTCAAAAAGAGCCAGAAGATCGAGCTTACCGTGATGCGGGACATCTACAGCGTGAAGTTCGGTATCGATGCGGAGAGCGACGCGGAGGAGCTTGCGTACCAGATCGGCGTCGTTACCCGAGAAGGGGCCCGCCGGGTACAGACCTATGCCTTCGAGCTGGCCGGCCGGCGGAAGAAGAAACTTACATCAGTGGACAAGGCAAACGTCCTCTCGGAAGTGTACGGCCTCTGGCGGGAGGTCTTCACCGAGATCGCGAAGTCCTACCCGGGCGTGAAGACCGAGTTCAGTTTCGTTGACGCCGTCACCATGTGGTTCGTCAAAAATCCTGAGTGGTTCGATGTCGTCGTCACGCCCAACATGTTCGGCGATATCATCACCGACCTCGGCGCCATGATCCAGGGCGGCCTCGGCCTCGCCCCGGGGGGCAACATCAACCCGAAAGGGACCTCGATGTTCGAACCCATCCACGGGTCGGCGCCGAAATACAAGGGGATGGACGTCGCCAACCCCATCGCCACCATCTGGGCCGGCTCCCTCCTGCTCGATCACATCGGAGAACACGAGGCTGCGGCAGCAGTCGTGAGCGCGATAGAGAAGAGCATCATGGATGGTGTAATAACGAAGGACCTTGGCGGTTCGGCGGGGACGAAGAAGGCCGGCGCATATATCGCGGAGTGCGTACGGAAGGGGAAGTAAGGGAAGATCTTCTTTTACCCGGAACCTCCCGGGACCCGAAAACGGATCAAACCACGCCACAAAAAAAAGTCCGGCAGAAGATATCTTTTTGTCGGATCCTGCGTCTCCTTCCATGGCCCGAGGAGACCGGCATTTAGTTCAGCCCTTTGGGGATATCGAACGCAAACTCGTCGTCATCCTCATCATCGGACTGCTTCGTAAAGATGGATCTTATGAAGCCGAAAGGGGACTTTTCCGCAGCTGCCTCCGTCTCCTTCCTCCGGTCGCCGGCCTCCCGGAAGAGGGCCTCGGCCTCCTCCTTTCCCTCGTCGACCTGCATCTTCTCCGTGATGTCAGTGATCGAGCCTGCGATCGCAACTGTCCTGCCGTCCTTCACGACAGGGATCTCATTGACTTCGACCCAGACCGTGACGCCGTCGCTGCCGCGCATCTCGAGGCGGTACGGGGGCTCGCGCTTCCCGGACTGTATCGCCCGGATGGTCCGCTGAAGGCCCGCCGCATTGACGGGGTTGTCGGTAAGGTAATCGGTCCAGGCCCATCTCCCGGCCCGGGGATTGCACCCGAGCAGCGCCCGGATCCGCGGGCTGGCGAATGCCACCCTGTGCTCGGGAGAATGGGTATAGTACATCGCGCTCCCGCTTTCGAGCAGGAGCATCAGTTCCCGGTCCTTCTTCCGGATCGCTTTCTGCTCCTGCCTTGCGCCCGTTATATCGCGGCCTGCGGCAACGATGGCGACGACCGTTTTTTTCTCATCGAGGATGGATTTTGCCGACCAGCTGTAGCACCGCATCCCCTTCGGCGTCTGGATCCATTGCTCGACGATACAGGAGAACGGGTGGCGGAAGAGCTTCGTCAGGTGGGTCGCGATGACGTCGGAGTACCGCTCGCTGGTCACCGGCATGAAGACGCTGCCGACAAGCGCTTCGCGTGTTTTTCCTGTAGCCTCGCAATACGCGGGATTGACGTACAGGAGGCGCCCTTCGGGACTGAACTTCACGATGAGATCCTGCTGGGCCTCTGCAAGATCCCGGTAAACGTCGTCTGTACCCGTCGTACGTATCGCATCCCGTGGCGGACTTGATCGGGACCGGCCGGGTAAAAAACGGTGCCGGTCTCCCTCCTATGATCATCTGTCGCAGGACTATTAATGTTGCACGATTTTGGAGGTACGGGAGCTCAGGCCGATCTAAACGCTCGCCGGGATCTGCTGCTGGCCTTGTGCCACGCGGCGGATCCTCGCCGGGAGCGCGGACTCGGGGATCCTCACGATAACTGCGTTCCGCTCCCGGCCATACATCACGGCCCTGATCGATGAGAGGGAGACCGTGAAGTTCCCTTCGTGGAAGAGGCTGATGTTGAGGGCTTTCCCGGAGTGGGAGACCTGCCCGAGCCCGCAGGTGGACCCGAGGTAGTACGAGTAGTTATGCGTGAGCTCCTCGACCTGGATGACGACTTTTCCGGCAAGGGCGCCCGCGAGCTGCTTCATGCGGATTGCAAACCGGCCGCCGAGGATATGAACTTCGAGCACCTCATGCGGCTGTCCGTCGCAGTCAAGGGCCTGTACCCTGGTCTTCTGGAGATATCCTGCACGTTCCATCATACACGACCACCTTCTGTCGTACTATGGCGTTCGCGCGGGGGGTATATAATCCGGAAGCGTGCGCGGGGTGAAAGTGAAGAATTGTTTTGCACCTGGGCAACTGTCATGCCTGCAGGAAATTTGCAGCGGGCCCTGGACGGGACCGGAGACCCGGCAGACCCGATCGGTCACGTCCCGGATAGCGTGCGTTTTCGGGCGTCCATGCACCCGTTCAGCACATTCTCGACAAAGGACAGGGTACCGGCGATCCCTGCGATCCCGTGGGGCGCGAGGCGGATTTTTTCCCGGAGCGGGGGGGTCAGCCCGATGAAGCCGTACCCCTTACCAACCGTCTGCTCGAAGGAAGACCCGATAACGAGCTCCGGTTTGTGCTTCTCAATGAGTGATCTGACCGCGTTCATTCCGGAGGTGCGGGTTATGTCACCGGGTGACGTTCCGGGATCGTTCCGGGTCCCGATGCAGAGTATATCGGCATCGAGATACTTCTGCAGCGTATCTTCGGCGAAGCGTGCGTAGGAGAGGCCCGCGAAGATCGCCACCCGGGGCGGGTCGAACCTGCGGAGGAACTTGTCGCAGGTCCGGACCACACGCTCCTCCTCCCGCTCAGCCTCCCCGATAACCTTGTCCGGGTCGGATCCAGGGATCCGCCTCCCGATCTCACGGAACGTGTCCGATACCCGGTCAAGTCCGAGAGTACTCCCGAGAAACTCTCCCACCCCTGAGGAAAAGTCCGCGTTCGTCCCGATCGTAAACGGAGAGGCTTGTTTTGCCATCCCGATCGCGTCCGAGCAGAATACCGTGCCGACCGGCACGGAAGCGAGCCGGAGGAGCCGCACGATCTCGTGCGTGTTCCCGCGGAAGAAAGGGTCGAGGAGGCAGACGCCGTCAATATTCACACCGGGAGCGGACGGGTCGGCGACGGGCCCGAGGGCGTCGAGGGCGGCCCGGTACCCCTTCTCCACATCGCCGGAAAAACCAGGACTGTCGACAAGGGTCACGTCGTACGGTGCTAGCACCGGCCGGATATCCTCGCCAAGGATCGCCGGGACGCAGGTAGTGACGACCGCAAGCCTCTTCCCGCTTCCGGCGAGTCTCCCGATGACTTCCCTGAGCCGGTCCTCGGAGCCGTAGATCACTTCCTGCTCCATGATGAAGGTGCCTTCGAGCGGTGCGTGGAGGAGTGTAGCAGGATAGTAATAGCACCCGCTTGAACCGTGGATGATGACGGTCATCCCTTCGAATCCAGCGAGGCATGCAGCGGCACCGGTCATCGCGCAGGGCCAGAGCGGGTTATCGCACTCAGGCATGGATGGCGCACCGCCACCGGTGGAGGAGCCGCCGGACTCCCGCGCTCCCGACCGGAGGAAGGAACGGGAGCGGGACCCTGCGGCCGTGCCCGCCGACACTCAGATCGAGGCGCTCCGCGATCTCGCCGGCGACCTGCAGCGACTCGGGGGAAGCGCCCGCCTCAAAGAAGATCCGCCCGCCGGCGAGATCCCCGAAATCCGCGAGTGTCTCTGCCTGCCTTTCCTCTTCCACTGCGACAGCCGCCGAACTGTCTACGCCGCACATCCGGCCGACGGCCCCGAGGAACCGGATCGTCCCGTCCAGTCCCTCGGGATAGGAGACGATGTACGGCGTCCCGAACCGCTTCCTGAGGAACAGGCCCGCCGGGAGGAGCCCGGGGTCGCGGAGGATGTTCAGGGTTGAGGCTCCGAGGCGGGCGATGTCTCCCGTACTGCAGTTCCGGACGAAACGGAGGTTGACCGGGATACCCAGCAGGGCGAGGAGACGCCCGACTTCGGCATGGTTCTCATCGACCTCGAACTCGAGGTTCTTCTCGCCGATGATGTTGACGCAGGGCACCGCGGGGGCGGACACCGTCGGGGAGGGCCCGGCGCAGCCGGCGATGGCGCAGAGCGCGTTGTTCAGCCCCTCCTGAAAGGTGCCGCCGAGGAAGCCGGCGGTGGGGACCGGGATGACCGGAATGTCGTAGTCCTGCCCGCAGACCGATGCGACATCGTCCCCGATCGTCTCGACAACGCAGGTCGAGAGGACGAAGATCGCGCCGGGGTCCCGTTCCGCGACCGAGCGGATCGTCCCCGCGAGGGCCGGTTCGCCACCAAAGACGATGTCGGTCCCGTCAAGGCCGGTCGAGACGAGGTCCGGGACCGTCAGCCGGTCGTTCTCGAACCCGGTGGCGTGGAAGAGGGAGAAGTTGTGGTGGGCGCACCCTTTCGGCCCGTGGATGATACTGACCGCATCGCGTACATGGGTGGTGGCAGAGAGCGCCCCGGTGAGGGTGCAGCCGCCGGATCTACATGAATTCGATGGCGAGGGCTTCGAGCTTGTCATAGTCGAGAGGATTCGGGACGGTGAGCGCGGTGTTCTCCATGACGCGCCGGGCGAGTTCCCGGTAGCATTCGGCCTGTGCAGAGGTGGGGTCGTACTCGATGACGGTCTTCCGGTTGATCTCGGCCATCTGGACGGTACGGTCGCGCGGGATGAACTGGACCATCCTGCTGTTCACCTGCACGGCAAACTCGGATACGAGTTCCTCTTCCCCGGGCTGGCCTTTCGCGTTACAGATCACACCGGCGAGCCGGCACCTGCTCTTCGGCCGGGACGCGAGGCGCTGGATCGCCCTGCAGATGTTGTTTGCCGCGTAAAGCGACATGAGTTCCCCTGAGGTCACAAGATAGATCTCCTGTGCGTACCCCTCCCGCATCGGCATCGCGAACCCGCCGCAGACGACGTCCCCGAGGACGTCGTACACGATCACGTCTCCTTTCAGGGCGCCATGCTTCTCGAGGATCTGGAAGGTCGCGATGATCCCGCGGCCGGCACAACCGACGCCGGGCTCCGGCCCGCCGGCCTCCACGCACCGGACACCGTTGAACCCGGTGTAGACGATGTCGGCAAGGGAGATCGCCGCCTCGCCCCGCTCGCGAACGAAGTCCATCACCGTGGGGATCAGCTTCCCGTGCATCAGCATCCGGGTGCTGTCCCGTTTCGGGTCGCAGCCGATCTGCAGGACGTCGAGGCCCTGGCAGGAGAGGGCGGCGGAGAGGTTGGCCGAAGTGGTCGACTTCCCGATCCCTCCTTTGCCGTACAGGGCTATCTGTTTCATCGTGGTACAATGGGGCGGCAATTTATATTAGATCTCCTGATGTTAAGGAAAGTAAAGTTGTTTTAGAGGCCGGTCCTGAGTGGGGATCCCGGCGGTGGCCGGCCGTTTGCATGAATACCAGGACAGCGGGTCAGGTTGTCACGGAGGGAACCGGCGGGCTTATTTCACCACGAGGACCCTGCAGGCTGCCGTCCGGACAACCGCTTCGGCTACGCTTCCCAGGAAGATCCGTTCGAGCCCGCGCTTCCCCCGGGTGCCGATGATGATAAGGTCGACTTCCTTCTCTTCGGCAAACCTGACGATCTCGGCGGCGGGCTTTCCTTCGAGAATGACCGTTTCGAGCGGGATGCCACCTGCCAAGGACCGCACCTGTTCGAGCGACCGCTCGGCTTCGTCCCTGAGCTGCCGGTAGGTATCCCCCATCGCCACTTCCACGGGCGCCTGTTCGTACGTGCCGCTGTCGATTACGTAGACCGCAAAAAGCTGCGATCCGCAGGTGCGGGCGATACGGATACCTTCTTCGACGGCGGCCTTGTTCTTCTCCGAACCGTCCGTAGTGACGAGGATTCTTTCGAACAATTTTACTGGCATGGTGTCGGACTCCATCAACCCGGACTGCGTTATTCTCCGGATCTTCTGCCTTTACCGGTTCTTTCTCCGCTGGACTTTTATCATTTTCCCGGCGGATCCCGTCAGTTTCGTTGGAGTTCGATCTGCGGAGCGCCGGGAGGACTGCAGCGGGAACCTGGAGGAGCGCCCCGGTGGATAACGGATGTGCGGGGGACTGCATGAACCCCCGGCGTGCGCATCCGGGAACCAGATCACGCCCGGGCTCGCGACCGCCCGTTCCGGCCTCCTTCGCCCACCCCGTTTTTCAGTCTGCTCCCCGGAACATAACGACTACGAGCATCACGACCGGAATAACTTCGAGGCGTCCGATCCACATCACCCCGATGAAGATCCATTTCGCCACCACCGGCATCGCGGGCGACACGAAACCCGTGGTGAAGCCGGTCGTCGAGAACGCGGACACCACTTCAAAGACGACTTCCGTGATGGGGAGGGAAGTGGCGTGGGCCTGGAAGACCGCGAGGGTGGCGATGAAGACGACGAGCACGGAGAGGATGATGACGAGCATGTTCTTGGCAGCCTCGAGCTCGGCGGTGGCCTTCGGGATGACCCGTCCTTCGATCTTGAAAGGGAGGAGGATCTTGCCGCTGACGTAGAACCTGCGGAACCACCAGAGCAGCGCACGAAATGCCAGCGCCACCCGGCTCAGCTTGATCCCGCCGGCGGTGCTCCCGGACGCACCGCCGATGAACGCGAGCATCGAAAGGAAGAGGAGGGTGACGCTCGCCCATGCGCCGAGGCTGGCGGTCTGGAAACCCGTCGTCGTCAGCGCCGAGACCGCCATGAAGAGTCCCTGCTGGAGGGCGGGCAGGAGTTCGAGGTTCGAGAAGAAGGTCAGGTCGTAGGCAAGGACCGCGGTCCCGATCCCGAGGATAAGAAAGAAGAGTTTCACCTGCTCGTCTCCGAAGAGGCTCAGGCGGCGGTTCTCCATGACGAGATAGTACAGCTTGAACGGGAGCGCCCCGGCGATCATGACGGGGATGAGAAGGAGCTCGAGCACGAGGCTGTGATAGTACAGGATCCCGGACTGGTGGATGACAAATCCGCCGGTCGAGATCGCCGAGAGGGCGAGGTTGACCGACTCCCAGAGCGAGAGGCCGGTGAAGAGGATGAGACCGATTGCGATGAAGGTGAGGATGCCGTAGATCCTGAAGAGCGTCCGCCCGGTGGCGATAACGCTTTGCATCAGGGGCTCGTCCCTGCCCTCGCTCCGGAAGATACGGGACTGGAAGAGGCCGGTGCTGCTTGCCATGGCGATGGAAAAGGCTATGATCCCGATCCCGCCGAGCCACTGCATGAAGGAGCGCCAGAAGAGGAGAGTGTGAGGGGCGGTGTCGACCGAGGGTATCATGGAGAAGGCTGTACCGGTCCACCCGGCCATCCCCTCGAAAAAGGCATCGGTGAACCCCATGTGCAGGCCGAAGAGGAACGGGAGGCCGCCGACGAGGGAGCAGAGGAGCCAGAAGAGGGCGGCAGAGCACATCGCCGTGGAGAGGCGGATCCCCTGCTCACCGCGGGGCGCACTCTTCATCAGAACCCCGAGTATGAAGAAGATCACCGGCACCAGCCCCATCGGAACGACCATGTCCCATTCGCCGTACAGTACCGCAACGAGGAGAGGCACGGCGGTGACCGGGGCGATGAAGGCAGAGATATCGCCGAGATCCGCGATGACGGTGAGGATGTTTGCGGGCCGGTGCATCTGCTAAAGGGTTGCCGGCCGGGGGGTATTAGGGTTTGTGCCGGGATCCGTATCCCCGGGTGGCCGCGACGTCACCGGGATGATATGGGGGTCGGGCGGTGTACCGGTCGCTTTGGAATGCTCCGTACGAAACCCCGCAGGTTCCCCGCGGCTTACCGGAATTTCAGCTGGGATCGCAGTCGATGGGAATGGCGGAACACGGTCCCGGTTTCTCGCGGTGTTCAGCGGCCGGATGACCCTGGTCCCCCAGTTTTTTTCACGATGTACCCCATCCGACCCCCCATATCCCGCCAATTTTTCCGGGCTCGTATATTTCGTTCCCGGAAATTCCTGCGTCGAAGAATGGTGCAGGACAACCCAGGGATCACTGGGGAGGGGTCGGGCGGTGTACTTTTATCCCCGGGATGTCTGCAGCAGGAGAAGGTGCGGTATTACTCATCCGGATGGCGGGGCTTCCCGCATCCGGGCCCTGGTTACCGGTCAAGGAAGTCCGCGACGCAATCGCAGAACCGTTCCGGGCACTGATACATGAGGCCGTGGCCGGCACCGTAAAACAGTTCGAGCCGGGCCCCGGGTATTTTTTTGCAGAGAAGCACGGAGTTCTCAGGCGGGATAACCGCGTCTTCCGAACCCGCGATGACGAGGACCGGCAACCGGATCCGGTCCAGCCTGTCGTATGAGCCGGGCCACGAACAGAAGGCCTCCGCCTGGCGTGCAATCTCCTCCGCCGGCGTAGTCTCGGAAACGTCCGGGCAGTACCGGAGCGGGTCGTGGCTCTCCAGCCACGGGGCCGGGAAGATCAGGGAGAACATCCGGCGCGAGACAACCTCCACGGACCCTCGTTTATCCAGGAGCCGGTCCCATACCCCGGGATCCGTCCCTGCTGCCTCACCGCCTCCGCAGGTCCCTGCAACGAGGACGAGCCTTCCCACCCTGTCCGGGAAACCGATCGCCAGTTCCTGCGCTACGGACGCACCCATGGAGAACCCGAGAATGTCCGCGCAGGCGATCCCTAGGGCATCCATCAGGTGCAGCACATCGCGGGCGTAAAGAGAGATGGACCCGGCCCCACCGGACGGCCCGGAGAACCCCGTGCCACGGGCGTCGAAGATCACGAGGCGGTGGTTTGCCGAGAGGCATTCGAGGACCTGAGGGTTCCATGTATCCATAGCCGACGCGATGCCGTTTACCAGGATCAGCGGGGGGCCATTGCCGATCTTTCGGCAGGCAAGCCGGATATTACCGGCCGTCACGAAATCCGGCGATGGCGGGGTGTCATCGATAACTGAAGAGGGAAAAATTTCCTTTCCCCCTTAAACCAGCCTCGCTTCCTTGTGCTTCGCGAGGATATCGTCCGCCAGCCGGTCGAGTGCCTGGAGCGTCGCCTCGTCCGCCGCACCCTTCACGTAGACCGGCTCAAGGACCTCGACTTTCACGTGGTCGAGCATCTTCACGACAGCATCCACCGTCTTCCCCCCCCAGGTGTATGACCCGATGACCGAGACGAACCGCACCTTGGGCTTGAGCAGGTTCGTGAGGTAGACCGCGTACATGGCCGTCGGATGGGGGCCGAAGATAACGGTCGGGGTGCCGACTACGATGGTTGCCGCATCAACGAGTGCGATGGCCAGTTCGCCGATATCGGTCTTCGTGAGGTTGAACGGCCTGACCGTCATCCCGCGTTCGACGAGGGCGTCGGCGAGATGATCGACCATCTTCTGCGTGCTGCCGTGCATGGAAACGTAGGGGATCACGACCTCGTTTTTGACCACATCGGAAGTCCAGTCGGTATAGGCGTCGAGGATGAGCTGGGGGTGCTGGTGCACGGGTCCGTGGCTCGGGGCTATCATCTCGGGGTTGAGGGCCTTTACCCTCTCGACATACCCTCTGATACTGTTCCGGAACGGCATCATAATCTCCGCATAGTACCGCTTCGCGGACCGGTAGATCTCCGCCGGATCCTGCACGAACAGGTCGCTTGCCGCGAAGTGGGCGCCGAAGAGGTCGCAGGGGAAGAGGATACGGTCCTCCCGGAGGAAGGTCAGCTGGGTCTCGGGCCAGTGCGTCCATGGCGTGATGAGGAATTCGAGGGTCTTGTCGCCAAGCGGCAGCGTCTCCCCGTCCCGAATGATCTTCACCTTGTCGAGAGGGATGTGCAGGAGGTCGGCGATGTATTCACGGCACTTCTCGTTGGTCACGATCATCGCGTCCGGGAAGAATTCGAGCACCATCGGGAGGGACCCGGAGTGATCCTGCTCGGCGTGGTTGACAACGATATAGTCTATCCGGGTGATCCCCTGTCTGACGAGGTTTGCAATCAGCTCGTACTCCTTGGACGGGTCGACCGTATCGATCAGCGCGGTCTTCTCGCTTCCCTGGACAAGGTACGAGTTATAGCTCGTCCCGTTCGGGAGAGGGATCAGTTCGTCGAACATTCTCCGGTCAAAGTCGGTGGCCCCGACCCAGAGAACGCCGGGCTTCAGTTCGTGGGTTACCATGGTATCAGCATCCGTCCATTCAGGGAAATTATTCCGGCCTGTACCAGAATAGCGCAGGCCAGTGAAATAATTTCCGGAAGCCGGTGTACGTGAGCATCGTGAACATCCGATCGGTCTTTTTTCCGCAATCAATACCTGCCCGGAGGGTAACCGAAGAAGAAAACAGGCGAAGACGAAAAAACAGGCAGCTGAATGGTTCTAAAAGGGCAGGTTGTACGTGATCGGGTTCAGGGTCATAATGAGGTAGTTGAGGAAGGCGACGAACGTAACCCAGAAGAGGTACGGCAGCAGGAGGGCCGCAGAGGAGACCGCGAACCGCAGGATCTGGATGATCGTGCAGAGGAGGATCGCCCAGAGGGCAATGATGCAGATGAACCCGAAGAAGATCGAGTGGAGGCCGAAGAAGAGGTACGACCACGTAATGTTGAGCACCAGCTGGAAGATGAAGAAGACGAGCCCGAGCATCATGTCCTTCCTCCTCCCCCCGCTCACGAGAATACGGTAGAGCGAGAGACCCATCATGATGTACAGCACGGTCCAGACCGGCTGGAAGATCCATATGGGCGGGGTGAGGTCCGGCTTGATAAGCCCCGCAAACCAGGGGAGTGAGGGAACGGTATAGTATGCGGCTATGTATCCCGCGAAGATGGCAATTCCCAGAGAGATGACAAGGAGGACAAATCTCCTGGCCGCGGAGGTTTTCGGCATGGGTGCACCCGGGTTCTCTTTTCTTTACTTTTGTCCGGTACTATTAAAAGGTTATTGGATTAAACCGCGGAAAAATTTTACTTCTCTTGCTGTTTTCAGCCCAATGAACCCGAATTCTCCCGGAAAAGCCTGCAATGCCGGTACGAGGGCAATCGGAGGGACGCCTTGCCGTTTGCCGGATTTTGCCTGCAGAGCCGGAGCCGGGCTGCCCGGCATCATTTTCCCTTCCGGTAAAAACGGAGGGCGTCCAGCCAGGAAAAGACGCTCCGTGCCGGACGGTCGGGGAAGACCCCTTCTGCGACCGATTTTATCTCTTCCACGGAATAGAATGCGGAAGGGTAGAACTGTTTGATGATCGAGATCACGTGGGAGAGATCCTGCCGCTTGATGATCGTGAAGACCATCTTGACCCTGCCCGTCCCGCCCTCACCGTCGATGCTGGTGACGCCGTAGTTGTGGGACCGGAGGTACTGCACGAGCGCGACCGGGTCGTCTTTGGTGATGATCCGGACGCTGGCAAGGCCGATCGAGATCCTCTCCTCGATCAACATCCCGATGAACGTCCCAGAGGCGAAGCCGGCTCCGTAGGCGACGTACGCGACAAAGTTGGTCAGGTTGTTCATCACCTGGCCGATGGCGAGGAGCCAGATGATCACCTCGAAAAAACCGATGCAGGGGGCGATGTACTTGATCCCTTTCGAGATGAAGATGACCCGGATAGTGCCGAGCGTCACATCGCAGATCCGGGCGCAGAAGATCAGGAAGGGGAGGACAAGGTACACGAAGATAACCGGCGAGAGCGAAGTATCTGCCATCAGTTACAGCGTTTCCGGCGAAGGCGCTTAATAGCTTTTGGTAGTTTTTCCGGTAAACGGATCCCGGGTGCCGGGCCGGCCGGAGATCCGGCAGGAGATCGCTGCAGGGAAAGCAAAAAAAGAGACGGGATGGGTGCGCGTAGGTAGTACGGGATTACGAGCTCGAATTAGTGATCTGGAACGTGTGACTCCACGTCCCGCTCCGCTGGGCGTCGACGTTCAGGACCGTTACCGACCAGTCCCCGAGGGGCGTGTCATCCGGGATCTGCAGGTTGCACGATATCTTTGAACCCGGGCCGACCTGGACGTTCGTGATATGCAGCGGGTCGATTGTGTACGAGCCCATCGAGAAGGATACCGTATCGACGTCCCCGAAGTTCTGCCCGTTGATGGTCAGGCTGACCGTCTCGCCCGCTGCCCCGGTAGCGGGATAGACGCTCTCGATTATGGGAGCGGGCTCGCCGACATTGAACCCGGCAGCGAGGGTGGCCGACTGGCCGTCGGGATTGAAGACGACGATATTGTAGTAGCCTTCATCGGCCCCGGTAAGGTCGAAGGTGCCGGTGATGGTCGATGACGAGACAGAGAGGGCGGCGCCGGGGATCGTGGGGCTGCCGCCGCGGAGCAGCTTGACCGTCGCGCCGTTCTGGAAATTGCTGCCGGAGATCGTAAGCGTCACGGTCGTGTCCTTGCCTCCCACCCCGGGAGTAACATTGGTCACAGAAGGCCCGGCCCCGGAATAGGTAATCTGGGTGGGCGGGGGGACCGTGAGGGAAACGACGGGTACCGAAGAGAGGTCGACATGTGCAACCTTTGCGGGATACAGTTTCTCGAAGGTGGATCGGGAAATGGAACTGTTCGCGATGCTGTTCCTGTGCCAAGAGCCGTCGGCGTTCTTGTACACTAGGGAACGCGTGTACGCGTCCCTGGACGCATCGTAGGCCAGGACGAGATAGATTTCATCGGTTGCCGTCGCGGATTTCGCCGCTATATCGCCCGCGACGTACTTGTCGGGCGGTGCGGTGGTCGGAACAGGGGTGGTCGTTGGCGAAGACTGCCCCGAGCAGCCGGCAGCCATCACGACAGCGAGGAGGACGAGTCCGATGAGAAGACCGTAGGCTATTTTCTCTCCCATAAATTACCATTCCACGCGGAGAGAGTAAAAGATTTCTCTGTCGTCGCAAGCCTGACGGCCCGAATGCCGCGGCGGATGTGCCGGCTCAGAAGAAAAAAATGCTATATCCAGCCGCGCAGTTGCATCGCCGCCACAACCCGGTTTGCCGCAATGGTGTACGCCGCCTGCCGGAGATCGACCCCGCTCTTCCGGGCAAGATCGGAGACCTGCCGGTATGTCCCGATGATCTTCTTCTTGAGTTTTGCGTTTACAACTTCGGCATCCCAGTGGTCGAGATCCGCGTTCTGGATCATCTCGAAATACGATACGATCACCCCGCCGGCGTTGCAGAGGAAGTCCGGGATCACATGCACCCCGCGGCCGAAGAGTATCCTGTCGGCCCCGGGGGTCGTCGGTCCGTTTGCGAACTCCGCAACGATCCGCGCCCGCACGTCGCCGGCGTTCCTTTCGGTGATCACGTTCTCAAGAGCTGCCGGGATGAGGATGTCGGTGTCCGTGGCAAGGAGTTCGTCGTTGGAAATTCGCTCTGACCCGGGAAAACCCGTTACGGACCCGGTCGCTTTCTTGTGGGATGCAACGGCGGGGATATCGAGCCCCCCCATCCGGCGGATCCCTCCCCTGCTGTCGCTCACCGCGATGATCCTGCACCCGAACTCGCGTGCGCCGAGGAATGCCGCGTGATACCCGACATTGCCGAACCCCTGTATCGCGACCCGGGCGCCGCGGAGGTCCATGCCGAGCCCCAGCGCCGCCTCGCTCACCGCGTACCACCCCCCGAGCGCTGTCGCGTCCGTCCGGCCTTCCGACCCCCCCAGCGGGAGCGGTTTTCCGGTTACGGCGCCGAACGAGGACCGGCCCGCGAGCTTCGAGTACTCGTCCATCATCCATCCCATCACCTGGGCGTTGGTGTTCACGTCCGGAGCGGGGATGTCCCGGTCGGGCCCGATCAGCTCATAGATCCCCTGGATATACGCCCGGCTCAGGCGCTCGAGCTCGGGGAGCGACATCTCCTTGGGGTTGCAGATCACCCCGCCTTTCGCGCCGCCGAGCGGCAGGTTGTAAAGGGCACATTTCCAGGTCATCAGCGCCGCGAGCGCCCGGATCGTCTCGATCGTCCCTTCGGGATGGAACCTGATGCCGCCCTTCATCGGGCCCAGCGCATAGTTGTACTGGACCCGGTAACCCCGGAACGTACGGATGTGGCCATCGTCCATCCGCACCGGAAGGGCTACGTGGAGCTCGCGCTTGGGTGTCCTGAGCACGGCCTCGACATTCGGGCTGAAGGCGAGGGTATCGGAGCAGGTGCAGAGGTGCTGTTTCACCGATTCAAAGAGGTTCTCCCCGTTCTGGTCTTCCATAAGCGCCGTTCCCATCGTTACATACCGTTGTTACCGCTATAAAGGGTTCGGTCGGCGGCTGTGTCACCGGATCAATCTCCCGGCGCGTCTATCGGGGGCTTTCACCGGTTGCGGCAGGCTTTGCCACGGGTACTGCGAGCGTTGTGTAATTCCGGAAAAGGTACCAGTGTATTCCGGCGAGGACGGCAAGCGAAAACGCGGCGGAAAAGACCACCTCCGGCCCGGGACTTCCGAGATACGCGGGGTCGATACCGCGAGAATTCAGGAAGACGCCGGTTCCCGCCGCGGCAATGGTCGTTGCGTAGACATCCCGGATCGAGAAGAAGAAGAGGGCGAGGCCGAGTCCTGCCGCAACGGACCACGAGACCGTATCCGGCCCCCCCGCCATGGTGCTGTGGACAAGGGAGCTCAGGCCGAAGATGAGTGCGGTCGAGACGACGCCGACCGGGATGGATACCCGCGATCCGTCCTGGCGGACGTATGCCTGGACGTGCGTACCGGTGAGGACCCAGCAGACCATCACCGATGCAAGCGCCGTGGGCAGGAGGAGGAGGAATGCGCTGCCGAAGGCGATCCGGTCGGTACCGAACGGGTTCAAGAGGATGACCGCACAATACCCGGCGATCAGGGTGCCGAGGCACGCGGAGAGGACCCGTCCCGGCGTGCGGAACCCGATCTGGAACATGTTCACGTCACCGGTCAGAAATGAGCGGAGGATGATGAAGACCGGAACAATCGTTCCGGTCAGGATACACGCAATGATCGTATAACCGGGAAGACCGCCGGGATCGGCGCGGGAGAAGAGGTGCCGGTTTCCCTCAAGAAGAAAGGTCTCGATGAGCCACGCCGCCCAGATGATCAGGGGGATGAGCACGAGGCGTATTCCGTTTGCCCCGCCCTGCCCGTCAGGGGCAGCATCCCCTCGGGCAGCCCCGGTGGTTTCTCCAGCAGCCGTCATCTCACATCTTCCTGATATTTCCGGCCCGGTGCCCGCGTGACTACCGGCGCGCTTCAAGCAGTTCGCTGATGGCCCGGTCCCGGTCCGCCCCCGTGACGACAGGCACGGGCATATGCCGGTCAAAGGTCGGAAGACTGCGGGTGTAGAACGTGCCAAGCCCGATCTTTGCGTCACTGCTATAGTCCCACTCCTTTGCTTTTATGCACGCCGCTTCGAAGTTCTCAAGACCGGACTCCGGCAGGTCGTAGACCCGGGGATCGTAGTAATCCGCGGCGGGGAAGAAGGTCGCGCAGATCTGGAGCACATCGATGAACGAGAAGCCCCGGTGCGCGATCCCCCCGGCGACGAGGCGCTTCAGCTGGTCCATCTTCCTTGTGTACCCGCGGGCGACGTACGTGGCCCCGCTTGCGAGCATGAGTTCGATCGGGTTGAAGGGGAATTCCGCCGTCCCGGCCGGGGTCGACTTTCCCTTAAAACCGAGCGGGGAGGTCGGCGTATACTGGCCGGTGGTAAGGCCATACACCCGGTTGTCGTGGACGATGACCGTGATATCGATGTTCCGCTTTGCGGCAAAGACGAGGTGGTCGAGCCCCTCGGCATAGGAGTCGCCGTCACCGGAGCAGCAGATCACGGTGAGATCCGGGTTGGCAAGCTTGATCCCCACCGCGGCCGGGACCGCACGGCCGTGGAGGGAGTAGAAGCTATTGACGTTCAGGTAGTCCGCCATCTTGGCGTGGCAACCGATCCCGGTCACGAGCACGACATTGTCGAGGGATTTTCCATCCTTCTCCCTCTGTTCGAGGATGCTTTTTAAGGTGAACTGGATGGAAAAGTTC
>DATJBJ010000069.1:0-6985 GCA_035515395.1 Methanoregula sp.
CGAAAAAAAATTGGGGGGGTGCGAAAAACGGGCGAAGCGAATTTAAGAAAAAGAGTTCGAAAGAAGTCTTTGATTTCCGAAGAATTGCGGGAGCAATTCGAGGACGCGAAGAGTTTATCAGAACTCTTCGACTTCGTGCGAGATTTTATGCCGGCCCCCCTGCCGGCCGCACGCAACATGGTCCCGGAACCCGGCAACCGGGACCGATAAGGCCCGGACGTTCCTCCGCTCCGGAAATCCGGGATGGTTTCCGGATGATTATTCAGGATCTGTTCGTCTTGTTGAACAGCTGCTCGGCCGGGCAGCCGATCTCCCTCTGCCTGCAATACCTGCAGGCCAGTTTTCCTCGCACGAGGGCATTGCCGAGAAAACCCATGAGGAGGAGGGCGGTGGTGAGCACGAGGATGGTCCAGGTAAACTGCAGTGCCAGGAGCAGTATTCCCGCGAGTACGGGGACCATGAAAGCCAGGAAGTCCGGGAGGACATCCTTCCACGTCAGTTTCATCCGGGCGAACTTCTCCGGCTCTCCCTTCCGGAAGAAGAGGGAACTCAGCCGGCCTTTGCCAAAGGCACAGGTTTTACCATAGTAGTAGCAGTCCACGCAATGCCCGCCCAGCAGCCGGACCTCGAGGAAAAGGATGAAAATTCCATAGCAGACAACCCATACGATGCCGACCTGGTAGAAGATTACTGCACCGATCACCCAGATCAGGAGCGACAGGAGATTTGAGGCGATAACAACCGCAACGGGATAATTTTCTTTGCAGCCCGGTTCCTGCATAGGTGAACTGGTGAATTGAAAGAATATAAAATTCCCCGCATGCTCTTTTACCGCTGGCAAACCCGCAGCCGGTCCTCAGAAACCGGTCGAACCCGCCCGGATCCGGGACTACCCGGCCGGATAACTCCAGTTTATTTTTCACTCAACGCCAGGTATATGCCCGGCCGGGCCGATGCAATACCATGCAAACCAGAATCCGGTGTCCACGGGGATTCAGGCTCTTGTGCTGCAGCTGCTGGTTCCGCGGCTGGTGCCCGTTCTCACTGTGCGGGTAAACCTCCCCATCTCTTATACCTAAGCCAATTCCTTCCATGAACCCGGGATGTCTCGTATCGGGAGATCCAGCCGGCTCCGGCGGCCCGGGCGAACGCGTACGGTTCTCTCCGGTCTCCTTTCGGGTCTCTCGTGTCTCCGCCCGGTTTCCGGCGCGGAACGCTCCCCGGGAGGTCCGGTGACGGAACATGGGGCCGGAACGGCCGTCACGTCCCGGCCCCTACTGCACTTCCACGAGGTTGAAGACGCTGGAGTACTCGTACTGCAGGACGAAGTCCTCGGTCTCGTCGACGCCCAGGATGCCGACGACCGTGCCGTTCGAATCCTTTATCGGTGCGTAGCCGGAGAGGAACGACCCCCACTTCGACGTGTAGATATCCGGGGAGACCACCGGGCCTCCTGGCGCTGCATCGATCACCCCCTTGTCCTCGGAGATCGGGTCCCCTATCCGCGCTACCGAGGGGTCAAGGCCGTGGGCAAGGTAAAAATCGTCGACAACGTAGGTGATGTTCCCGTTGTCGATCCGCATGATGTACGCGTTCGTGATATGCGTGTTGTTGAGCCGGGCGTTGTAGATAGCGTTCGCAAACGCGAGGTAGGCAGGCGACCCCTCGTCCCCCGGTTTCAGCGCGGCCAGCCCGTCGCCGTTCACCTCCCCTGCGATCCGGCCCGCCGTGATCCGGAGTTCGTCCTGGAGCAGCGCCTTCCTGACCTGCGCCTGCCCGGCAAACCCGATCGCGAAGACGACCGCACCTCCGGCGACCAGCAGGCAGCAGAAGACGATCAGCGCCTTTTGCCGCCCGGTGAACTTCTCAAGCACCATCCTGTTCTGATCTTGGAGCCTTCCTTAACAAATGGGTTGCGTTTCCACCGGCAGCCTCAAGACCAGGATCAGAATTGAAACCATCATATAGGCCGGGACATGAACTTCTGGTAATGAATAATGGGACCGGGACGCAGGAACGGTACTGGCTGCTCAACCTCGCCCTCATATCGGTCGGCGCCCTGGTGAGTTCGCTCGCGGCCAGCAGCATCAACGTCTCCCTCCCGGCGATCGCCACGGATCTCCACACCAGTACCGGGCTTGCCTCCGCTTCGGTGATCGTGTACCTGCTCGTCCTCTCGGGGCTCTTCCTCTTCTTCGGGAAACTCGGGGACGTCTGGGGGTACCGCAGGATCTTCCTCGCCGGCACCCTCGTCTTCGTGCTGGGATCGCTCCTCTGCGGCCTCTCCGGCACCGTCAACCTGTTCATCCTCTTCCGGGTCGTGCAGGGGGTGGGAGCCGCCATGGTGGCTTCCATCGCCTCCGCCTACGTCGCACGCCACGTTCCGGAGGCATGGCAGGGGAGGGGCCTTGCGTATGTCTCCGGCGCGGCGGTGCTCGGGGTCATCATCGGCCCGACCGTCGGCGTCGGGCTCACCGACGTCCTCTCGTGGCAGTGGATCTTCTTTGCAAATGTCCCCGTCGGCATCGCGGTCATGGCCACCGGGTACCTCACGCTGCCGCCCGGCGAGAACACGTCCCGGGGGAGGAGGTTCGATGTCACCGGGGCGGTCCTCTTCTCCTGCGCCACGGTCGCGGTGGTCCTCGCCATCAGTTCGGTGCATGCCTTCGGGATCGCGAGCCTCATCACCGCGGGCCTCGCGATGATAACCTTCGCCTTCTGGACGCTCGCCATCGTGTACGAGAGTGCGGCCGAGGATCCCGCATTCGAGATCTCCCTCTTCAGGAACCGGCACTTCACCAATGCGAACATCTCGTTCTTTCTCCTGAAGCTGGTCTTCAACGGCCCGGTCTTCCTCTTCCCGTTCTACCTCCACCTCGTCCTCGGCTACTCCTACGAGCTGACCAGCATCATCGTCATCATTCCCGGAGCGGCGATGATCCTGGCGACCCCGGGGGTTGGCTCGCTGACCGACCGGTTCAGTTCGCGGGCGCTCTGCGTCCTCGGCGCCCTGGGCGCAGGGGCGGTATACCTGTTCTTCTCCGCGTTTACGGCCGGCATAACGCTCCTGCCCGCCCTCGCCGCCCTCGTCGTCCTCGGCCTCGCCCGCGGGGTCTTCCTCGTACCCAACACGAAACTGATCCTCGACCACAGCCCGCCGGGCATGAAAGGGGCGGCATCCGGCGTGATGAAAGCACTGGGCAACACCGGCATCATTCTCGGCATTGTCATCTTCCAGATCGCGTTCTCCGAGACCCTCCTCGCCGGCCAGATCGCGGTGCAGTACAGCGACCCGTTCACGATCCCGATGCCGGCGATCGTGGTCGGGTTCCGCGCGGCCTTCATCCTTGCTGCATGCCTCAGCTTCGTTGCGGCGTTCTTTGCATGGCACGCCCATGACTTTACCGGGCGTGCCTCCCCGGAAGATGCCGGGCTCGCGTAAGCCGGAACAACACCGTCGCCCTCCGGCACCCGTGGCCGGCGGCAGAATGTTCCGGGGACCTGTATTTTTCCTGCCGGTATAATTCCCGGATCAATTTGGAAAGCGTTATGGGGGGCGGACTGAAAAGATCACCGTTTAGAGAGATCTCCATGAAAACCCCCCCCTTTCTGATCCTGTTCGCCCTGATCCTGTGCCTGTTCCCTGCCGTCATGGCACAGGCCGGCGAGGTTGTCCGCGTCGCGCCCGCCAGTGCGCTGTCAATCACCAGTTCCCCCTCCGGTGCGGCCGTAAGTATCGACGGCACCGCCGTGGGCACGACCCCGTATGCATCGAATGCCCTGGCTCCCGGCCGCCACGCGGTCGTCCTCTCCCTGTCAGGGTATATGGATTATTCCACCACGGTGACGACCGTCTCCGGCACTCCCCTGAACGTGGCGTATACCCTCACCCCCGTCCTCACCGCGGTCAGGCCGCAGGTCTCCCTTGTCCCGGTCCCGGCAACCAGCCCGCCGGTCGCCGGGGCCGCGGCGCCGGTGACCACGACAGCCCAGCCCCCGGTCGCGGTCCTGACGGCCACCCTGCCACCCGCAACCACCACACCCGCAATAACCCTGCCCGCCGCCCTTCCGGTAATCCCGATCGCAACCCCGACCCCCGCGCCATCCCCCGCGACACCGCCGGGCCGGGTCCTGAGCACGAATCCCTCGTGGCATGACCTCCGCCTGCCCGGTCCGGTATCGATCCAGCCCCTGACCATCCACGTAGGGGCGTTCACCAAGACCTTCCACTTCACCACCCTCTCCCCCTACTTCAGCTACCAGGCAAGCTCGCATCCCGGCGTCTCGGACAAGTTCCCGCAGGTACAGGCCGATGTGAGGAACATCCCCACCTCCTTCCTCGAGGTGGACACGCTGACGACCACCGACGATGTCCGCAACTACTACAGCGGCTGCGGCGGGGAGTTCTGCGCGGTCGATGCCGACGGGATCAAACACTCGCAGCAGGAGCTGACGCCGGTCTGGGGGGACGAGGCCACGTTCACCATCAGCCTGAATGCCACGGACTACACCGGCAGCGCCTTCCGGTGGACCCCGGATATGCCGGTCTGGACCGGGGCCCTCTGGCAGGTCTCGCGGTTCCCCTTCAGCACCAACGCCTCGGACTACCAGAACGAGCACATCCCCGGTCTCGTGGCATCGGGCCCGGTAAAGGACTTTTACGTTGACGGAAAAGGGTTCCACTACTTCATGATCAACTTTGCCCGGGTCGCCCGCCACAACCCCGGGGACCCGCCGTACTATGACGGTCCGTCCTCGATCCACGAGACGGCGGCCGGGCAGGGCTACGCCCGGTCTTTGGTGATGATCCCGGGGACGCGGCTCGGCATCTACACCGACACGGCCCGTCTCGGGCCGCTCTCCCTCCCCTACCCGGCGGGGGCCACGTACCTGTCCGGCGGGGAGCTCTCCGAGAGGGAGGTCGGGCTGCCGAACACGGACACCGCCGTGAGCACGGAGCAGTGGCCCCCGGCCGCGGCCATCGGGGGCACCGTGTCGCCCCTCCTGGTCACAAGCCCGAACTACTACGTCCGTGTCGTACCCGTCACCGCTGACGGGACGGCCGGGGTCCCGTCCATACCGGTCGAGGTCACGGTCGTCCGGCCCGAACCCTGCCCGCCGTGCCCCCCGGCCGACGCGGCGAGCACCCAGACCTTCACGGTAAAACCGCCGTCCGTACAGGTCGATGCCTTTTACATGACCTCGTTCGTGCCGGACTGGATCCACACCGACGACCAGGGCAACCTCGTCTCCCGGGCGCACTACGTCTCGGTCTCCGTGCCCGAGAACTGCAACCCGGACGCGCCCGTCCAGAGTACCGACCTCGTGGGGATAGGCAATGCCCTGGATAGCTGCATCCAGGCACACAACGGGGACGCATCCGCGTGCAGCAACATCTGGGACGACGTCGCGCAGTGCAATGCCTTCAAGACCCGCGCCTACAGTCATGTCGGGTACCACTTCTACAGCGATCCCCCGGAGGGGCACTGGTACGACATACTCGTCCAGATCGTAAGCGGCCTCTTCTCGTCCTTCGAGCAGGTGATCGACGGCGTCTCCGGCGCGTGGAACACCATCGTGACGGGCGTTATCAATGCCGCGTCGGTGCTCTGCGGCGGCGGCCCGGGCTGCAAGGCGGTGATGTCCGTGGTCGTGAACACCGGCCTCTCCGCGCTCGGCGTCCCCCCGACGGTCCCCAACTTCGACGAGCTCGAGACCATGGGCGCCGACTACATGATCAGCGTTGCAGCCGACCAGATCGGCGCCGGGTCCGCCTACGCCGCCCTCCCGCCCGGCATGCAGCAGGCTGCGACCGGCGGCGTGACGGGCACCGTAAACGATCTCGTCACCCGGACCCAGTCCGCGACCGGCCAGGCCGCGGGAAGCTGGTATGTCCCCGACCCGCTCTACTACCAGCCGCACCCGGCCACCCTCGTGGTGAAGCTCTCCAACCCCAATTCCGTGGCCACGGACCCGATGGTCCTCAAGACGAAGGACACCGCGAACCTCTTCCGCGCGAAGAGCTCCTATGTTCCCCCGCTCCAGCCCGGGGAGTCCTTGGTCATCCCGATGACCCTCGAGGAGAATTTCGATACCGTCGCGATACCCGGCTGCACCTGGAACACCGCGTACACCTCGGATTGCGACGAGGCCATGGACACCTGTATCCCGTGCTACTGGAACCAGTGGATCTTTGCCGCCGAAGGGTCATCGGACGCGGGCGGTGACTCCTTCGTCAACACCTTCTCTACGAAGATAACCGGCAACGACGTCAACCCCGGATCGTACGGGGGGGACACGTACTACCTCGACGGGCTCGACGAGAACTGGGGCGGGAAGACCAATGTCAACAAGCAGCAGATTATCGATGTCACCTCCCGCCCGGACTGCCCCTCCTGCTCGAGTTCGAAGCAGGTGACGACCTATATCAGCTACCCTGCCGGCTGGCAGATAACGACCCCGCAGCACAGCGAGGACCTCCGGAACGACATGTGGCTCAAATACTCGTTCTCCGGCGGGACCGAGGGGATGCTGAAGACCTGAACCGGGACGTTCCGACCCGCCGGGATCGTGCCATGGCCGGCCGCCGGATACGGCACCGGCCACCCCTCCCGTATTCCCGGTGATGCCCGGCAGACAAACCCTTTTTACGATCACCGTCTCAACTTTATCCTGCAACAGATCCCGATTCGGGGTGAGATCATGAAATCAGTCCTCATCTTCCTTGCCATCGCAGCCATCATCGTCTGCACCGCCGGTTGTACATCGCCGTCATCGCCTCCCGCCTCGTCCCTCCCGGGAGCACAGAACGCCCTGCCGATGAACGGGTCCACGGTCCTCGGGACCGGCAGCCATACCACGCTCGTTTCGCTCAACAGCTTCGAGGTCACCCCTCCCGGGCCGGACGGCAACCAGACCATCACCATCTATGTCGCGGCAAAAAATACCGGTAATGACTCCGTGAGGTATATCTGGTTCAGCAAAA
>DATJBJ010000070.1:0-6141 GCA_035515395.1 Methanoregula sp.
GGCCGGAACGTGATGCCGAAGGCGGGGTAGAGGATCCCGGCAGCGATGGGAATGAGCGCCGCGTTGTAGGCAAACGCCCAGAAGATATTCCCCCGGATCCGGCCCATCACCTTCTTCGAAAGTTGGATCGCTGCCACCGCATCGAGGAGATCGTCCTTGATGAGGACGATGTCGCCGCTCTCGATCGCGATATCGGTGCCACCGCCGATGGCGATGCCGACGTCAGCCTGGGCCAAGGCGGGGGCATCGTTGATGCCGTCGCCGACGAAAGCAACCGTCTGTCCCTTCGCCTGAAGCGCCTTCACCTCTGCGGCCTTGTCCCCGGGAAGGACCCCTGCGACAACGGTGTCGATCCCGGTCATTCTCGCGACCGCATCAGCGGTGCGGCGGTTGTCCCCGGTAATCATCGCGACCCGGATCCCCATCGCCTTCAGCGCGGCTATCGCAGCGGGCGTGGTCTCCTTGATGGTGTCGGCGATTGCGATCACCCCGGCGATCCGGCCCGATGAAGCCACGAGGACAGCCGTCTTCCCCTCCCCTTCGAGCCGGAGGAGTATATCCTCGATGGCAGGATCGATTGCGACCCCGCGCCCCTTCAGGAGGGTGCGGTTCCCGACGAGCGCTTCAACGCCCTCGACCCGGGCTGCGACCCCCAGCCCCCCGAATGTGTCGAACCCTTCCGAACCGAAAACTCCGGCGCCCGCGGCCTCCGCCTTCCTGACAACAGCTTCCGCAAGGGGATGCCGGGAGTTCTTCTCCACCGACGCCGCAAGGGAGAGGAGCGCTCCTTCACCGATCCCCGCAGGAACTACATCGGTGACCTCCGGCTTTCCCCGGGTCAGCGTCCCGGTCTTGTCGAAGACTACAGTCGTGACCTTCTCCGCGACCTCCAGTGCTTCCCCGTTCCGGGTGAGGATGCCGAGCTCGGCCCCCCTTCCCACCCCAACGGTCACCGCTGTCGGCGTTGCAAGCCCGAGCGCACAGGGACAGGCCACCACGAGGATCGAGATGAGTGCAGTAAGTGCGAAGAGGAGGGGTGCGCCGATGACAAAGTACCATCCCGCAAAACCGAGCAGGGCGATGCCGATGACGACCGGAATGAAATAGGTCACCGCGAGATCGGCGATGCGCTGCACCTGCGGCTTGGACCCCTGCGCCTCTTCGACCATCCGGATGATCTGGGCGAGCACGGTCTCCCTGCCGACTTTTGTTGCCCGGACCGAAAGGACGCTGTTCTGGTTGATGGTTCCCCCCACGACCCGGTTCCCGGCCGACCGGAGGGGGGGGACCGGCTCGCCCGTTATCATCGACTCGTCGACGTAACTTGCGCCGCTCACCACTTCGCCATCCACCGGTATCTTCGAGCCCGGCCTGACTACGACGACATCGCCCACCAGGACATCGTCGACCGGGATCTCCGCTTCTTTCCCGTCCCGGAGAACGAAGGCAGTCTTCGGTTTCAGCCCCGCGAGTTTTTTTATCGCATCCGATGTCCTCCCCTTCGCCCGTGCCTCGAGGTAGCGACCGAGCATCAGGAACGCGGCGAGGATGAGCGCAGTATCGAAGAACATGAAGTCGGTGTTCAGGACGATATTGAACGTCCCGAGAACGCTCGATACGAACGCGACGCCGGTGCCCATGGCGTACATCACGTCCATGTTCAGCGACCGGTTCCGGAGCGCCATCCATGCAGCGCGGAAGATGGGCAGGGCCACGAAGACGAAGACCGGCGTCGAGACGATGAGCATGATATAGGCGAGGAGCTGCATGGGGACCGGGAGAGGGACCCAGGTAGCGACCATCAGCGGGATCCCGACGGCAAACCCGATCGTGAACCGGAGGAACTTGTCGTGCAGGTCGCGTTCCCGTGCGGCCCGTTCCGCTTCTTCCGAGACCTCGCCCGCGATACCGAGATACTGGTACCCGGCATCCTCGATAGCTTTCCGCATGTCCTCGATGGACGAAAGCGAGGGGTTGTACGTGACAAAGGCCTTCTCGGTAGCGAGATTCACCACTGCCGTCGCAACGCCGGGGAGGGCCCGGAGAGCAGCCTCGATGGTCTGGACGCAGGTGGCGCAGACCATGCCGCCCACCTTCACGGTCACTTCCCGGTTGACGACCTCGTACCCCGCATCCCGCACGGCTTTCTCCATGGTGGCAAGGGATACTTTACCGGCATCGAACTCCACGTGCGCGGTGTCGGTGCCGAAATTCACCTGTGCCTTTGAAACGTCGTCGATCTTCCCGAGAGACTCCTCGACCGTTATCGCACAGGTCGCGCAGTGCATACCGGCAATCTTCAGCTCGGCGCTCCTCTTCTTCTCCTCTGGATCCATCGTATCTCCTTTTAGTGTGAACGCTGCCGGCTGATGGTTGTTCCGGTAAGGATGTACCGGGGCACACGAGGCGAATCGGGCCCGCCGCGGGCACGCCGGGCCGCTCCGGATCCCCCGGCTTTTTTCAGATTTCCGGCAGGACCCGCCGGTACTTCCCGGGCATCGGCAGACCGTGGTCCGATCCACGCCGGCAGGGAAGGCCTGCAGGAACGTTCAGGCGTTCTTCTTGTTCTTCGTGCAGCTGGTCTCGTACTGCCCGATCACCCGGAGAATCACGTCCGAGTACGACTCGCCCGACCGTTTCTGCATGTTGAGGGCGTGAAAGGCGTTCTCCCTGAGTTTTATAGTCCTGATCACCATGACTTCCCACTGGAGAGTCCAGCTATATATTCGTTGAGCCCGCATCGCGGGGAAGGAAAAGGAGCCGGTATTTAAGCCCCCCACAACGGGTACTGTCGTGGATGTGCGCAAACGCTGCAAATCGATCCCGGACCCGGGGGAGCTCATGGCCCGGGCCTGCCCGGCCACCCCGAGATTTATAACCATTGCCGCGGAAGGAAGGGGTATGAAACCAGCCCTGCTCCTTGCATGTGCCCTCACCCTTGCCTTCCTGCTCATCGCAGCCGGGTGCAGCCAGCCAGCCAACCAGCCCACGCCAGCTCCCACGCCGGCACCGACCACGGTACCGACCGCCCCTCCGGAGACGGTGGCGACACCCGTACCGACAACACCGGCACCCGTACCGACCGCGGTCCGCCCTGCAGTCCCGCTGAACACGATCATCAAGGACACAAAACTTCTCTTCACCATCTCTGCCCCGGACGGATTTACCGGGACTACAATACGTGCCACGACATCGGACTACAGCATCCTCTATAAAACCACCATCTGCAACCCGGCGGCCAGCGATGCCGCCGGGGTCGTGAACGACACCAGCGGGGTCTACCGCCAGCTCGACGATTCCCTGACCATCTTCTCCTATTCCACCTCGTACAGTGTCGACCAGGATGTCCGGAACGCCATCCGCAGTTCGGGAGCCGTCTCCAGCGAGTCGACCGTCACCTACAAGGGGATCACGTACACGCGGTTCGATGTCGCAAGCGATCCCTTCTCGGGAAAACCGGGAGAGACGGTCATCTTTGTCGCCAATAAGGGGAGCGCGAACGAGTACGGGTACCTTCCGGTTCTGATCTATACCCTGACCCCCTCCGGTACCCTGGGCCAGGCCAGCTTCGAGAACATGGTAAAGTCCTTTGCATATCTGTCGAGCCAGATGATCGGCAGCGCTCCCGGCCAGGAGACCAGCCGGCCTTCCTTCTACCAGTAATGCCCGGTACTTTTTTTCCGATGAGAGTCCTCCCCCCCGCATCCTCCCGCAAGAGGGGGTGCGGGCAGGGAAAAATTTATTACGTTTCCCGGCAGTATCAAGCGGCTGTCAAAAATCAGTGGGGTGATATCCATGAACCGTATCGATGAACTGAAAGCACAGGGCCTGGAGAAGATACCGTTCCAGTATTTTGTCGAGATGTATTCAGGAGATGCACGTTTCGAACGGATGGAAGAGAACCACTACCGGATCGTTTCGTTCAACCCCGAGTCGCTGAGAACCCTCCCGGTACAGCGGGCACTTTCTGACGGCTGAGCCGGGTTGCACCGCAGGCCGGATCCCTTCCCTCTTGTTTACTTCAGTATTTGTACGGTAAAGTCTGGTTTTCAATTGTTTCCGGAAGCAGCGGCGTTTCGCGGAACCCCATAATCCCCAAAAAACACACGGGTCATCGGTGCTGTCCGGGATTCGATCACGCGACGAACTTGATCCCGACATAGACCGGGCCCATGAAATCATCGAAAGCGAGGCTGACCCTGAACCGTTCGGTTATCAGCTCGTCGAATTCTCTCTCCAGCACCGCCTCGGGGAAGCGCCGGGTCTTCCTGATGTAGAACCTGACCCATTCCGCCCAGAGGAGCATCCGCTGCACGTACCATTCGGGATCCTCCGTCACGTGCCGCCCGATAAACTCCTGGAACGTGGCCATTTCGTCCACGGATCCCGGTTTGAGATGATCGTTCTAATGGTTATCGCTGATCCGTGGGCAGCCGGAAAAGACGGGGCAGGCAGCCGGCTGGCAACGGCCCTGTTCCTGCGAAAGGCCCGTGCACTTTCACCCCCCGCATGCGGGAACCTTATCGCCCGGGCCGGGGAAGTGACCGGGCGATGCGGATCGAGCTTTCACAGGGAGCAACAATTGAGCCGTGCTCATTCACGGCGCTCATCGGCCCGGCAGGGATCGCGACAGAGATGATTAATACGAACAGCGATCTTCAGCGATACCTCTTCCTCTTCGTCTCCGGTAACTACTCCCGCATCCTGACGCGGGTGGGCAGGAGCTCTTCGAACTTCGATGTGCGCCGGGCGTTTACCGCCCACCAGCTCTTCACGATCCTGCAGGAGGCGGCGCACACGGTGATCTTCATCGAGCACGACCCCACCCTCTTCGACGGGGCATGGGAGATGATCGCCCCTGTTGCGGGAGCGCTTGGCGAGATCGGCCGTGAGGCCACGGTCATCCTCTATTCCCCGTGTGCCGACCGCCCGTTTTCACTCCTTGCCCGGAACGCCCGGCACGTCATCTGTTACCTGCCGGAGGGACCGGCCGGGCGGCGGGCGGGGCAGTCGCGGGAAAGCCGGCCGGGAAGGCAGCAGACGCTGGACTAGGGCGCCGGAAAACCCGGAAAAATAGTGCCGGGGCCGGGCGACCAGGAAGCTTTTTTTTGGGAGGAGCGCGGGCGGGACTGTGCCGGGATTACTGTTCCCCGACCTGGATCGTGTTGAGCTTCACCGATTCCACGCCTTTCTGGGACATCAGCCGTTCGGCAAGAGACTTGAGCTGGCTCCCGTCCCCGTGGACGAGGATCACTTCGAGGCACTTCTCGTGGGTCACGTGCGAGTGAAGCGAGGCCTTGATGATGGCGTGGAACTCGTGCTCGATGTCGGTGATGGTGGTGAGGAGCCCCCGCTGGTCGTGGTCGTACACCATCGTGATGACCCCTTCCCGCATCCCCTTGACATCCGACATCCACTTGTAATAGGTGATGTACGTCCGGATCGCGTCGCGGATCCCCTCGGACCTCGAAGAGTACCCCCGGTAATTCAGAATCTCATCGAACTTGTCGAGAAGATGTTTCGGAAGGGAGATGCCTATACGTGAGAGGTCGTCATCCATGGTCATGGCAAGATCAATTACTTGTATTCGGTGTTGTCTGCTTTAAGGTTGTGATGATTTAGTATCGTGTAATATTTTATGCTAAACACGGTGTCACATTGGATTCCCGGCATTCACAAAAAGAGTAGAGACGAACAACTGATCGTTTTTTCTGACTTCAATAGAAACAAAATAAATTTCTAAGCGGCTTAAGTAACAAAACAAAACATATTTAAATTACCTTGTGTTACAAATATTAAAAAATGTAATACTTTTTCATCAAGGGAGAACTGAAAGAATGACTAAGCGATTTACGATTGCACTGGTTGCACTCGCACTTTTCGTTCTCGTGGCAGTAATGCCGGCGTCTGCATACTACTATGCAGTCGCACAGAACGTAAACCAGAGCGGAACCGTGTACGTTGGCGAGCAGGGACTGAATCTCTTGCCCGCCGTCTCACAAGCTCAGGCTCAGGCAGGAGACCCAAGTACTACCATTGGCTGGTGGGCATCTGCAGCCGTAGTGCTTACGACCGCACCGACCAAGTCGATTAACGTCGGCCCGAGTGCAGGCTCGTTTACGGTAAGCCCGTCCGACTTTG
>DATJBJ010000071.1:0-8703 GCA_035515395.1 Methanoregula sp.
CGATCCCTCTACGCAGACCTTCGTCTGCACGGACGTAAGGACCCGCACCTGCTCCCCCCCGGAATCTCTGCCCGCCGCCATGCCACACCCGTCGCGGGATCGAAAACAGCGGGAAACCCTCCCGGGAAGACCGCTCTCATGGCCATCCCGGGCGCGTTCTCGTTCCGGGTGAAAAATCCTCATGAATCCTTCTGCCGGCCCCGTGCTTCCCGCGGTGAATGCTTCAGGGAAACTGCTCTGCCGGTGATTTCACGGTGCGTTTCTTTTCGCAATAAGATCATCGAAGAGGAGAGATCTTTTTGCGAATGCCGGATCCGGTGCGCCAATCCGGGCGGGGGGATACGTGCGGTTCAGGCCAGAACAGGAGAGAATTCAACGGTGACGAGGCCAGGGCCGAGATTCGAACCCGGGTCGGAGGATCCACAGTCCTCTAGGATAACCAACTACCCCACCCTGGCAGATGTCCCTTTTATTTTGGCACCTGACTCTGATTAATCTATCCTTGCACCGGCCAGCCGCAGGATGCGGCGCCACGCCGTCGGCTGCGCATCCCCATGAACCGGGGGTGATGCTTAATAGGGTCTGACGTCCATTACATATCAGGTGGCTCCGGACACTATCCCTTAGGATCGATCGGGCGTGAATCGCCGGTATCGCGGGACGTAACCGTGGGTATCATCCCCGGCCGGGGCAGCGAACGGGTAGGAGGCGTTTATGGCGGAGAACCCTAAGATCAGGACGCCGATTGTCTGCGTTATGGGCCACGTGGACCATGGCAAGACCTCCCTCCTCGACCGCATCCGTGGCTCTTCGGTCGTGAGCTCCGAAGTGGGGGCGATCACCCAGCACATCGGGGCGACCATCGTCCCGATCGAGGCGATCCGCACCATGAGCGGCACGATGGGAAAAGTGCCGATTAATATCCCCGGCCTCCTCTTCATCGATACCCCCGGCCACCATGCCTTCACCACCCTCAGGGCCCGGGGAGGGGCGCTTGCCGACATGGCGATCCTCGTCGTCGACATAACCCAGGGGTTCCAGCCCCAGACCATCGAAGCGCTCCAGATCCTCCGCAACTGCAAGACGCCCTTCGTCATCGCGGCCACCAAGATCGACCGGGTCCACGGGTGGCGGGTGAACGAGGGGGAATCGTTCCTTACGTCCTTTGCAAGGCAGAACGAGCGGGTCAGGGCGGAGATCGAGAACAAGACGTACGAGATTGTCGGCAGGCTCTCCGAGCTCGGGTTCTCCGCGGACCGGTTCGACCGGGTCGCGGACTTCCAGCGCAACCTCGCCATCGTCCCGGTGAGCGCCCATACCAACGAAGGCATCTCCGACCTGCTGCTGGTCATGATCGGGCTCGCCCAGCGGTACATGGGAGCGGCGCTCACGCTCGCTGTCGAAGGCCCGGGTGCCGGGACGGTCCTCGAAGTCAAGGAGGAGCGGGGCCTGGGTACCACGCTCGACGTCATCCTCTACGACGGTACGCTCGCCATAGGCGATGAGATCGCGGTGGCGACGCAGGGCAGCGTGCTCGTGACGAAGGTCCGCTCGCTCCTGAAGCCCCGGCCCATGAAAGAGATCCTCGTGGAAGACCGGTTCGAGCGGGTGAAGTCCGTGGCAGCGGCCTCGGGGGTCAAGGTCACCGCACCGAACCTCGAAGGCGTCATCGCGGGCTCGCCGTTCTTTGTCATCCGGGGCAACCGCGACGAGATCGAGGCCCGGATCAGAAAAGAGATGACCGAGATCCACGTCAGCCTCGCGGAAGAAGGGATCGTCATCAAGGCCGACACCATCGGCGCGCTCGAGGCGCTCTGCAAGGAACTCGACGGCAAGCAGATCGGCGTCATGCGGGCGGAGGTCGGCCCGGTGAGCCGCCACGATCTCATCGATACCGAGACCATCAAGAACCCGATGTACCGGGTCCTCCTCTCGTTCAACACGCCGATCCTCCCCGATGCCGCGGAGATGATCAGGAACCCGCTCTACACCCAGGTGAAGGTCTTCGAAGGCAGGGTCATCTACCAGCTGATCGATTCGTACATCGCATGGCGCGACGAGCAGAAGCGGATCCAGGAGAAGCAGCGGTTCGAGCACGTGGTGATGCCGGCGAAGATCCGGCTCCTCCCCGACTGCGTCTTCCGGCAGAGCAACCCCGCGGTGGTCGGGGTCCGCGTCCTTGGCGGCAAGCTCCGCAGCGATGTCGACCTCATCAAGCTCGACGGAAAGAAAGTCGGGCACCTCAAGACGATGCAGCTCAGGCAGGAATCGATCCGCGAAGCGGACGCAGGGCTCGAGATCGCCATCTCGATCGAAGGGGCCACGATCGGCCGGCAGGTGACGGTGGGCGACGACCTGCTCGTCGACATACCGGAACGCCACGTGAAGGTCCTCGAACGCGAGATGCTCAAGACCCTCAATACCGGCATGCAGGAAGTCCTTGCCGAGTTCACCACGCTGCGCCGGAAGACCGAGCCGTTCTGGGGCAAGTGACCGGGCGCCGCCGGATGACGCGAGGGTTTAAGAACCAACCGGTATAATTAAATGGGTACTTCTCGTGTGTAGGCGGAGATGCCGGCAGAAGAGATAAGTTGAGGCAATCCACCAGCCTGGATTTCCAGAAAGACCGATAGGAGAGATTACATGGTTGATTTCAAAGTTGTCGTATCGGACCCCAGGACGGGTCGCGCGTTCAACGTCGACGCAAGTGGCGGCGCAGCAGGATCTATTGTCGGAAAACACATCGGCGACGAGCTGGATGGCGGCCCGATCGGACTTGCAGGGTACAGGATCAGGATCACGGGCGCGTCGGACCGGACCGGGACGGCCGCAAAGCAGGGCCTGCCGGGTGCCGGCCGCAGGAAACTCCTCCTTGCGGGAGGGGTCGGGTTCCACCCGAACATGGATGGCGAACGCCGGAGAAAGACCATCCGCACCAACGAGATCAGCGCCGACTTCGTGCAGATCAATGCACAGGTGACCACGTACGGCGAGAAGCCGCTCGACGAGCTCTTCCCCAGGGTCGAGGGAGAGAAGAAGGCAGAGAAGACAAAGACCAGGAAATAAGATACTTTTTTTTATCCTGAGGGTTGGCCGTTAAAAAGAACAGAAGGCCGTTATACCGCAGCGCTGATACTGACCGCACCGTACGAGGTCTGGTTCCTGCCGGATATGACCGCTTTCCCGTCTTTCCAGATCCCGACGTCGAGCTCGTGGGTCGTCGAACTGTCCTGCTTGCGGAAGGAAGCGGTTACAATACCGGTTGCATTCCCGACAGAATAGAGCCTGTTCCCCGAATCCCGGATAGTGGTCATCGCGCCGCTCGTGCCGTACGTCCCGGAGAACCCGCCGAGATAGCTGACCTCGACATAGACGCCGGTCGCCGGGACCGTAACCGGTGCCTGGGTGACTATGACCACGGTGGGTGTCGCTCCTGCCACTATAGCGCCGGAACCGGTTGCGGAAGTGCCCTGACCGGAGCCCGTTGCTGCCGCTGCGGCGGTCGTGCCGGCCGGAACCGGGGCTGCTGGTCTGCCTGCCGACGTCGCGGGGGAACTCCCGCCGCCCAGGTAAAAGACCAGGGCGAGGATGACCACGATTACAATTCCCCCGATGGCTGCATAGGCAACCCAGGGTTTTTCAAAAGAACTTCCTCTTCGTTTCCTTCCGTTTCTCATGTCGTTTTCCACTCACTGTTGCTCTAGTATAAGATTATGGAAATCAGCGAAATAGTTTGTTGTCGGGATTCGGGAAAAGGGGCGGGCTCACCTGAACCGGATCCCTTCGCTTCAGGTCCCGGCGATCCCCTGCCGGAGCTGTTCCCGGAGATCATCGAAGGGGAGGCCGTATTTCCTGGCCAGGAGGACAAGGGCGGCCTCCGGCAGGAGGTGGCCGTCGAACTGTTCCCGGATGAGGGCGTTCATCTCGGCGACAACGTCCGTCTCGGGGATCTTCTTCGCCCCCGCGATCCGCCCGATGAGCTGCTGGACAGGATCGTTCCGCTCGAAGATTGCGGCGGTAGGCCGGAAGCCGATCGGGATGGTGATCCCGCCGGGATCGAAACCGGGAGTATATATCCCGTTTTCCAGCCGGAGGAGCCCTTCTTCCTCGGCTCGCCGGAGGAGCTGGGCGGCCTGGTCGGTGCTCATCCATTTCCGGTCGAGGGCGTAGTAGTAGACGAGCTCGTTCTTCCGCATCCCGGTCTTTCTCGTGTGCCGGAACGGGGCTGCTATGGTTACCTGGAGCGTCAACCCGGTGCACCAAGGAGGATTCTCTTCATGTCGAGCGCATCGAGGCCTTCGCCTTTCCCTTCCTTGGCGATATCGATGTCCGTCCGGGTGACCTGGTCGGTGAGCCGGACATAGAAGACCTCATTGGCGATCGGGACCTTCCCGCCTCCTCTGAGTGCGAGCGCGAGGACGGAGACCTGCATATCGGCCGCTTCCGTGATGACGCCCGGGCGGAGGACGTCCGGGGTTACATCGCCGAACGTGGCCCGGTCGACCGCGATCCTGACCTTTGTCTTGACCTTGACCAGTTCCTTCCCGGTCGTCTTGGTCGACTCCTGGTTGTCGAGACCCGCGATGTGGTTCAGCGTCTCGTTGAAAGGCATCCCCATCGCAAACGAGAGATCCACACGCTGGGGGAAACGATAATAGATCCGTCGCATAGGTACACTATGCTCTCTTCCCAGAGAAAAAAGATTGCTGGATGGCCGTCTATGCGAGCAACACTGCGTTGATCACGCCGTCCTGGCCGGGGCGGCTCATGATCCGGGCATGCCCGATCTCGGTCTTGATGATGGCCCCCCGGGTGAGGAGGTTCCGCCGGACATAGTTCGGGTTTGCGCTGTTCTCTTCGACCGTCTCGATCTTCACCCTCCTGGTCTCGCCGCTTGCGGGGTTGGTGACGTTTACAAAATCCGCCCTCAGCGCACGGGATTTTTCGTTCCCGCCAAAGGTCCTTATGCTGCGCCTCCGCTCCACCCCGATATGGGTGTCTGCCGGTGCGAGCCCGATCTCCGATCTCCGCTTCATTGCAGCCGGGCGGCGCCTGCCTCCGGTTACCTTCCGTACCGAATCTCCCTGCCAGAGCATAGTGTCACTCCTGTAGCTATCCTGCGGGAACGAACGTCCCGAATGGTGCTCTATATATTCCCTTCATAATTATTTATAGTACTCACCAGACCGGGGACTGTTCCTCCGGGAAGTTTTTTATCCGGCTTCTGATGTTATCCGGCTTCTGATGGTTTGTCCCCCGGCTTTTATCAGGCGGTACCGGACCCGTGCCTTCATCCCGATGCCCGCAACGTTTGCCGCCGACGGACCCGGTATATCGAAAAAGGGAGGGTTCTTGTGATCCCGGAGCCTTTCACTTCAGGATCTCTTCGAGAAGCGGGGCGATGCCGTCCCCGGTCCTCATGTTTGTCCGGAAGACCGGCATCGACGGGTTGTACCGGTGGATATCCTTCTCCATCCGGTCGAGGTTCGCACCCACGAGCGGCGCAAGGTCTGTCTTGTTGATGACGCCGATGGTGGAGTCCCGGAACATCATCGGGTGCTTGTTGACCACATCGTCGCCTTCGGTGGAACTGACGATGACGACCCGTTTCTCGGCGCCGAGCCGGAAGTCGGTCGGGCATACCATGTTGCCGACGTTCTCGATGAAGAGGACATCGATCCTGTCGAGGGGCAGGTGCTCGATCGCGTGCTCGACCAGGTGTGCGTCGAGGTGGCATTCCTTGCCGGTATTCGCGTTGTATGCCGGGATGCCGGTGGCGATGATCCGCTGGTAGTCGTCGTCGCCGTACACGTCGCCCGCAATCGCGCCTGCCCTGAGCCCCTTCTTTGCGAGGAGCGGGACGAGGCGTTCGATGAGGGCGGTCTTGCCCGAACCGATGGCGCCGAGGAGGTCGAAGGCCCGGATGCCATGGCCCTTCAGCAGCTGTGCGTTCCTGTCGGCAAGAGCGTTGTTGACGTCGTAGACATCCTTCTCGATCCTGACGTCGATGTGGTGCATGATAGATGGTTTGAGCGTACACTGTTTATACCTTGACCCACAAACGATCCTGCAATGGCGCAAGGTGAGCGGATCCTGTATCCCTGTTACTTCAACGCGGCGTATTCCCGGGCCGAAGGCCGGAGAGTCCCGCGCGTCCTCGGTGTCAAGGCACCGGCTCTTGCCGATCTCGAACGGGTGGTACGGAAACTGGGGCTCACGTTCCGTGCGGAGGAGCACCACCACCCGGGGCACTGGATACGCCGCGAAGGGCGGATTGTCGTGGCGTGGACCGGCAGCAAGGAGGAGCTCATCAGGAAGGTCGCGCAGAGACTCGGGGTGAAGAGATGAAAGGGCTGTACGATCTCCACACCCACACGATCCTTTCCGATGGCGAGATGCTCCCCATCGAGCTCATCAGGAGGATGGCCGTGACCGGGTACACGACCGTTGCAATTACCGACCATGTCGATGCTTCCAACACCGTCTCCGTGCTCTCGACCCTGGTCAGGGTCCGCGAATCCGCGCACCTTTTCGGCGTGGACCTCCTCTGCGGCGTCGAGATCACCCATGTGCCTCCTGCGCAGATCGCAGACCTTGCCCGGACGGCAAGGGGTGCGGGGGCGGATATCGTGGTGGTGCATGGCGAGTCCCCGGTGGAGCCGGTAGCGCCGGGAACAAACCGTGCGGCATGCGGGTGCGGAGACGTCAGTGTCCTCGCGCACCCCGGGATGATTACCGTGGAGGAGGCAGAGATTGCACAGCAGAATAATGTCGCCCTCGAGATAACATCGCGGGGCGGGCACAACCGGACCAACGGCCACGTGGCGTGCATCGCCCGCAAGGCGGGGTGCAGGCTCGTCGTGAACTCCGATGCCCACGCCCCTCACGATATACTTGACAAGCGCGCGAAATTTCTGGTGGCACGGGGCGCCGGGCTGACCGGTGCGGAATGCAGGGATGTACTATCTTTAAATGCCCGGGATCTCCTTGGTCTTTGAAATTTATATTTAAATTTTCACACAATGTTTAAATACTGCAACAGCACACATATATAGATTACTAAATTAAATTTAGTACCATTGAGCCCCCGAGGTCGTTGTGAAGGTTGTTGGTCGAGCGGTGAGCACCGTCGGCAATCGGATGCTTATCCTACAGTGCGATGCCGCACAGCTGCCTCCCTTGTACAGCGAGGTGATCGATCGCCGGATGAAGCCGGTCGGAAAGATCCTGGACCTGTTCGGGAACGTGAAAGCCCCCTATGCAGCTGTCCTCTGCAAAGGGGTGTGCACGGTCCAGCCCGATGAGAAGCTCTTCACGAAATGAGACGGATCGGACCCCGCGATATGCAGTCCGGGCAGTAACATGAAGATAAAAACTGGTGAATTGGATGCAGGAAGTTGAGAAGTTAAAAGTCCTCCAGAATGAGAGGGAAGCACTCAAATCTCGGATAAAAGTCAAAGAGCAGGAGAAGAAAGCAGAGAACCATACCGAGACCGTCTGTCCTGAGTGCGGCGGGCGGCAGCTCGTGCACGACTATGAGCGTGCGGAGCTGGTATGCCAGAGCTGCGGGCTTGTTATCGACGACGATTTCATCGACCGCGGCCCCGAATGGCGTGCATTCGACCACGACCAGAGGATGAAGCGCTCGCGTGTCGGCGCACCGATGACCTTCACGATCCACGACAAGGGCCTCTCCACCATGATCGACTGGCGGAACCGGGACTCGTACGGCCGTGCCATCTCCTCCAAGAACCGCGCCCAGCTCTATCGTCTCCGGAAGTGGCAGCGGCGTATCCGTGTCAGCAACGCGACGGAGCGCAACCTCGCGTTCGCCCTCTCCGAGCTTGACCGGATGGCTTCGGCTCTCGGCCTCCCGAGAAACGTCCGCGAGACTGCAGCGGTCGTGTACCGCGACGCGGTTGACAAGAACCTCATCCGCGGCAGGAGCATTGAGGGTGTCGCAGCAGCGGCCCTCTACGCAGCCTGCCGGCAGTGCAGCGTGCCAAGGACGCTCGACGAGATCGCGGAAGTGTCCCGTGTCTCCAGGAAAGAGATCGGCAGGACCTACCGGTTCATCTCCCGCGAACTGGGACTGAAACTCCTCCCGACTTCCCCTATCGACTACGTCCCGCGTTTCTGCTCCGGGCTTACCCTCAAGGGCGAGGTCCAGAGCCGTGCGGTGGAGATCCTGCGGCAGGCGGGGGAACGCGAACTGACCAGCGGAAGAGGCCCGACCGGTGTTGCGGCGGCCGCCATCTACATCTCTTCCATCCTCGGCGGGGAGCGGCGCACCCAGCGCGAGGTCGCCGAGGTCGCCGGCGTCACCGAAGTGACGATCCGGAACCGGTACAAGGAACTCGCAGAGAAGCTCGATATCGAGATCATCCTCTGAACTTTTTTTTTTTGATAGTAACAACTATATCCCTTCGAAAGGAAATTCGTATACCGCATCAGGGCTCGTAGATCAGGGGTAGATCGCTACGTTCGCAACGTAGAGGCCGCGGGTTCAAATCCCGCCGGGTCCATTCTCTCTTTTGAGGTGCCTTTTTCAGGACCGAAGGTCATGACTGGTCCGATGGGGCAGAGACCGGGTCATCAGTACCCACAAGGATGAGAAGAACTCGTCAGGGTTCTTCGAAATTCGAGGGGTTCGGAAGGACCCCGATAACGAGAAGAACTCGTCAGGGTTCTTCGAGCTCTCAC